>JANMKS010000010.1:0-5225 GCA_031372155.1 Sphingomonas sp. | reverse complement strand
CTATGCACCGGATTGCGCGCGGTGATCGTCATCAGGCCCGACACGCACACGATCGCTGCAAACAGGTAAAAGGCGAACGTCTGGATCATGTGGCCGCGCCCCTAGCGATACGGCGCATCGGCGGCAAGGTTCGCGGCGATGGCGCGTTCCCAGCGGTCGCCGTTGTCGAGCAGTTTCGACTTGTCGTAGATCAGTTCCTCACGCGTTTCGGTCGCATATTCGAAATTCGGCCCTTCGACCACGGCATCGACCGGACACGCCTCGGCGCACAAGCCACAGAAGATGCACTTGGTCATGTCGATGTCGTAACGCGTTGTGCGGCGTGACCCGTCGTCACGCGGTTCCGCCTCGATCGTGATCGCCTGCGCCGGACACACTGCCTCGCACAGCTTGCACGCAATGCACCGCTCTTCGCCGTTCGGGTAACGCCGCAACGCATGCTCCCCCCGGAATCTCGGCGAGATCGGGTTCTTTTCATACGGGTAGTTGATGGTAGCCTTGGGCTTGAAGAAATACTGCAGCGTCAGCCAGTGCGCCTTGAGGAATTCCCACAAAGTGAAGGTTTTTAGGAGGTGGGCGATTTGACTCATGCGGAATACCTAAACAGCATCAGATACCCGCTCACCAGCACGACCCAGACCAGCGACAGCGGCAGGAATATCTTCCAGCCCAGCCGCATCAGCTGGTCATAGCGATAACGCGGGACGGTCGCCTTCACCCAGCTGAAGATGAAAAAGAAAATCAAAATCTTCAAGAACAGCCAGAAAATTCCGGGAATCACATAAAGCGGCGCCCAGTCGATGGGCGGCAGATATCCGCCCCAGAACAGGATCGCGTTCAGCGCGCACATAAGGATGACATTGGCATATTCGCCCAGCCAGAACAGCGCGAACGCCATCGACGAATATTCGGTCTGATACCCCGCGACCAGTTCCGATTCCGCCTCGGTCAGATCGAACGGTGCGCGCGCGGTCTCCGCCATGCTGGAGATCAGGAACACGACCGCCATCGGCAGGAACAGCGGATTGAACCCGAAGCCATTGGTGAACAGGAAGTGGTGCCGCTGCATCTCGACGATCGCAGTCATGTTGAAGCTGCCCGTCCACAGCACGACCGAAATCAGGACGAACCCGATCGACACCTCGTACGACACCATCTGCGCCGCCGCCCTGAGCGCCGAGTAGAATGGGTATTTCGAATTCGAGGACCAGCCGGCTATGATGATGCCATACACGCCGAGGCTCGACGCCGCGAGAATGTAGAGCAGCCCGACATTGATGTCCGACAGCACCATCCCAGGCCCGAACGGCACCACCGCCCACACGATCAGCGCGACCGTGAAAGTGATGATCGGTGCCATCAGGAACAGCCCGCGATTGGCCGACGTCGGAATAATCGTTTCCTGCAGGAACACCTTTAATCCGTCGGCAAACGACTGCAGCAGCCCGAACGGCCCGACGACATTGGGCCCGCGCCGCAACGCCATCGCCGCCCAGATCTTGCGATCGGCATAAATGATCATCGCAACCGCGAGCATCAGCGGGAGGCTGATGAGCAGGATGAGGATCGTGTTCGACACGAGCCACCCCGCGCCAAACCCGAGTTGTGTTTGCAGATATGCCGTCACTCCGCCGCCTCCAGCATGTCCGCCCCGTGCAGGATTTCCGCTGAACATTGCTGCATCGTCGGCGATGCACGGCAAATCGCATTGGTCAGGTAGAAGTCCTTGATTGGATATCCCGCCATCTCGCCCTTCGGTTTGGCCGCGAGCCGGGGCGACGACCATGCGAACGCGACCAGACCTTCGGTTGCTAGTGCCGGCACTTCGGCAAACATGGCCGCACGCAATGCCTCAAAACTGTCGAATGGCAGCGGATGCCCGAGCACGTCGGACAGCGCTCGTAGTATCGCCCAGTCCTCGCGCGCATCGCCCGGCGGGAACACCGCCCGCTCGCCGCGCTGCACGCGCCCCTCTAGATTGACATACGTTCCCGCCTTCTCGGCATAACTGGCGGCCGGAAGGACGACGTCCGCCGCTGCCGCACCCTTATCACCGTGGTGGCCGACATAAACTTTGAACGACGTCCGGAATTCGCGCCAGTCAACCTCGTCAGCGCCGAGCGCAAATACCAGCTTGGTTCCAACTAGCGACGCCACCCCGCCCGCCTGCGCGTAGCCGAGCATCAGCCCGCCCATCCGCGACGCGGCCATGTGGAGCACGTTAAATCCGTTCCAGCCGTCGCGTACCAGCCCAAACCGGTCGGCAATCGCCAACGCCGCGCCATGCGCGCCCTCGATCGCCAGCGCGCCGCCGCCGACGATGATCGCGGGCCGCTCGGCCGTGCCCAGCGCCTCGGTCAGCGCCTTGGGCAGGCGTGTCAGCACGCCCAACTCGCTGCCCAGCCAGGTAACCTTGTATGTCAGGTCGACTTCCGGCCCAACGGCAAAAACCTTCGCGCCGCGCTTAACCGCCTTGCGGATGCGGGTGTTCACCAGCGGCGCTTCCCAGCGCAGGTTCGTGCCCACGAGAATCACCAAATCGGCGCGCTCGATACCCGCTATCGTCGTATTGAAATTGACAGCGCTTAACGACGAAACATCGTATTTCAGGCCCGTTTGCCGTCCTTCGAGGCGATCGCTTCCCATCGCGCGAACCAGATGCTTTGCCGCATACAATGTTTCGCAATCGACCAGGTCGCCCGCGACCGCGGCCACGCTCGACCCCGCATCGACCGCCTTGATCGCCGCGAACGCCTCGTCCCAGGACACCGGCTCGAGCTTGCCGCCACGTCGCACATAGGGCCGGTCGAGCCGTCGCCGGACAAGGCCGTCGACCGCGTGGCGCGTTTTGTCCGATGCCCACTCCTCGTTCACGTCCTCGTTGATCCGGGGCAGTGCGCGCAGCACTTGTCGCCCGCGCGAGTCCAGCCGGACGTTCGTCCCCACCGCGTCCATCACGTCGATGGCAAGCGTCTTTTTCAACTCCCACGGCCGCGCCTCGAATGCGTAGGGCTTCGAAGTCAGCGCGCCGACCGGGCACAGATCGACGACGTTACCCGACAGCTCGCTCTGGATTGCATGTTCCAGATAGGTTGTGATCTGCATGCTTTCACCGCGACCTATTGCGCCGATATCCTCGACGCCCGCAACTTCCTCGGCAAAGCGGATGCAACGCGTGCACTGGATGCACCGCGTCATCGCGGTCTTCACGATCGGCCCCATGTATTTCTCGGTTACCGCGCGCTTGTTCTCATCGTAGCGCGATCCGCCGCGCCCGTAAGCGATGCTCTGGTCCTGAAGGTCGCACTCGCCGCCCTGGTCGCAGATCGGGCAATCGAGCGGATGGTTGATAAGCAGGAACTCCATCACCCCTTCGCGCGCCTTCTTGACCATCGGACTATCGGTTCGAACGACCTGATTGTCAGCAGCGGGCAGCGCACAGGACGCCTGCGGCTTTGGCGGCCCCGGCGCGACCTCGACCAGGCACATGCGGCAATTCCCCGCAATGCTCAGCCGCTCGTGATAGCAAAAGCGCGGAATTTCCTTCCCCGCAAGCTCGCATGCCTGCAGCACTGTTGCGCCGGCCGGAACCTCGATCGCTATGCCGTCGACCGTGAGTTTGGGCATTACTGAGTCTTTCCAGACGTTGGTACAGGCGTCGCCATCGCCAAACGGTAGTAGTTGATCGCCACGGTCCCGCGCATGTTGATCCTGTCGAACTTGACGGTCCCGTTCCCCAGGCATGCGCTGAAGGCAGGACGCAACTCATTGATCCGGCTCGTTTCCTCAGGTCCGCCGGGCGGCGTGAGGATCCATAACCGCGCCTTTACGGGATCCTCCCTCACAACACATTCGCCATAGTGCGACATCCAGGAGGTTATGCTTTTCCGATCGAAACTCGATTGCGCTGACTCGCGCTGACGCCGACTCTTTGCCTTCGCGATTTCGGCGTTGAGCGCAGAGTGGTCCGGCATCGGTAAGTGCGCGAGCGGTAACCGGTCCGCGAAGGTCGACTCTCCCCGAGCAACAAACGCCGCGTTCACAAGCGCGTCAGCCAATGCATAGCGATACAAGTCTCCTTCAAACCGCATCTGCACTTCGCCTGCGGTCCGGCCAAGGCAATCTCCGTCCATCAAGCTCGAGTATCGCCGCGAAATCGTCGAATTATCGGCATTTGCAAGTATCACTTCCGACGCGCGGGCACGGTTTGTCTTGATGACGCACGCGGCATATTCGTGCATGGCCTTGCGATTGGCGGCGTCCGTTTTTCGGGTGTCAGCGGCACTTGCCGAGAGGGCGATCGAAGCCGTCAGCCCGAGAGCCAGAACCGCGGTGCGAAGAGTCATCGCGACGCTGCCCCTGCGACAGACAACCGATAGAGACCTTCCGACACTGCACCGCGCAGGACGGAACGCGAGAATCGTACCTGAACGCCCTTGGGAACGCAGGGGCCGAGTTGAGATGTCAAGGACGACAACGCCAACTGCTCTACTGTACTATCGGGCACGCTCAACACTAACGTCCTCGCACCTTGAGAATTTGCGCGTACCACACAATCCCCGAAGCGCCCGAGCGCGATAACATTGATCGCGTCGGCGCTGAGCGGCATGATGTACCCGCCCAAATAATCAATCGAAGGAACCTGACGAAAATCGGCCGGACCCCTCCTGCCGAAATCGCGGAGATATAGCGCTTCGAATACCGAAGCCCGGGCGAGTTCATGCGAAAGGGTCAATTCGCCAGTGCTGAGGCACTCGTTGACCATCAATGTCCGCATCAAGCGTTTGTACTCGGGCTGCCCATAGGCGAGGCGCACAATCTGTTCCGACGTCGTCGGTGAACGGGCGACGACACACTGGCCGAAATCGCGCGTCGTCATCCGCGCGTTAGTCGTGGCCCTGCCATTCACGCTGGCCGCACGACGTGAAATGAGCGTTCCGGTTTCCGAAGTTGCGCCCAATTGCGATTGAGCCTGCGCGATGTCGACCCCGCAGCAAAAAGCAGACAGGGTCGTGATGATCGAGATTGCTCGCTTCACTCTGCCGCCTCCAGCATCGGTTCGCCGCCCCGTTCGATTATGCGGCGTTCAATCTCCGGCCGGAAATGGCGGATAAGCCCCTGGATCGGCCACGCCGCCGCATCACCCAGCGCACAGATCGTATGGCCTTCGACTTGCTTCGTCACATCGTGGAGCAGGTCGATTTCCGAGATATCGGCATCGCCTG
>JANMKS010000461.1:0-1554 GCA_031372155.1 Sphingomonas sp. | reverse complement strand
TGGCTGAAGCAGGTCGACTATGGCGGCGGGAAAAGCCTGCTGTTGTTCCGCGTGGTCGAACGCTAAGGCGCGCGCATGGCGCCGCAACGCGAACATTGGTGGGAACGGCGCACGACGGTGCTGCTCCTTGTCCTGCTTGCCGCCGTGCCGTTGCTCTGGCCGCCGATCCCGCCGCTCGTCGACCTGCCCGGGCACATGGGGCGCTACCGTGTCCAGCTCGACTACGACAGCTCGGCCGTCGTCCGCCAGTTCTACGACTTCAACTGGGCGCTGATCGGCAACCTCGGCATCGATCTGCTGATCATTCCGATGGCAAAGCTGTTCGGACTCGAACTCGGCACCAAATTGATCGTCCTGACGATTCCGGCGATGACGGTTGCCGGGCTGCTGTGGATCGCGCGTGAGGTTCACGGGCGCGTCCCGCCCACCGCGCTGTTCGCGCTCCCGCTGGCGTACGGCCACCCCTTCCTGTTCGGCTTCGTCAACTTCGCGCTGTCGATGGCGCTCGCGCTGCTGGCGTTCGCACTATGGCTCCGGCTCGCGCGGCTTGGCCGTTTGCGGCTGCGCGCCGCATTGTTCATCCTGATCGGGCCGCTGCTCTGGCTGGTCCACACCTTCGGCTGGGGAACACTCGGCGTGCTTGCATTTTCCGCCGAACTCATCCGCCAGCACGACCGCCACGCATCCTGGCCGCAGTCGATCCTGTGGGCAGGCATTCACTGCCTGTCGCTTGCGCCGCCAATCCTGTTGATGGTCCTGTGGCGAAGCGGGCATGTCAGCGGCGGGACCGCGGACTGGTTCAACTGGTCCGCCAAGCTGCAGTGGTTTGTCATGACACTTCGCGATCGGTGGGAATGGTTCGACGTCGCGTCGCTCATCGTGCTGATGGGCGTTCTGCTCTTTGCGCTGTGGAACCGAAGTCTGGAATTTTCGCGCAATCTCGGCGCAAGCGCGCTGTTTCTGCTGATCGTCTTCGTCGTGCTTCCGCGGATCGTCTTCGGATCGGCTTATGCCGACATGCGGCTGACCCCGTTCATGCTGGCAATTGCCATCATCGCGATACGACCGGTCAAGGGTGCCAGCGCTGCACTGCTCGGGACGATCGCAATCGCGGGACTCGGCTTCACGATCATCAGGACAGCGGCCACGACGTCGAGCATGGCGGTCGCATCTTCGCGCTATGCACAGGCCTTGGGCGCACTCGATCATGTGCCGGAGGGCGCGCGCCTCGTCACGTTCGTCGGACACGCGTGCCAGCAGCAATGGTCGACCAATCGCATGGAGCACTTGCCCGCGATGGCGATCGTGCGAAAACACGCATTCTCCAATGACCAGTGGGACATGGCGGGCGCGCAATTGCTGCACGCGCGACGGCCCGAAGCAGCCGGATTCCGGGGAGATCCGTCGCAGATCGTCACTGCCCGAAAGTGCGGGGGCGAATGGTGGCGGACACTCGACCGGTCGCTGGCGGAATTTCCCCGCGGTGCCTTTGATTACGTCTGGATTATCGACCCTCCGCGTTACAACGCCCGCTTTCTGGGGGGGATGACGCAA
>JANMKS010000455.1:0-3825 GCA_031372155.1 Sphingomonas sp. | reverse complement strand
CACACCGGCAACCGCACGCAGCTCGCTGGGGTCGATCATCAGCGTGTTTGCCGTGCGATAGGGTGTCATGGCGCGCAGGTATGTGTCGTCCTCGGCACCGCCGGGGAGTGGCGCGCTGTCGGTGTCGATCCAGTCCGCGGTCGCGGCGGCAATGGTACGCGCGCTCGTCAGGGGAACTTCGGACAAGGTCAGCAGGCGTTCAAATTGTGTCATGCCCGCCGGCCTGGCGAGATAGCCGCCCTGACCGTCATCGACTACGACCGAATTGAGATTGAAGCAGTTTCCGCCGTCATCAAGCTGCGCGGTCGCGATGCCGCCGCCGTCGATCGGGAACGGCTGTGCCTGCCCCGCCCAGTTTCCCTGCAAGGTCGTGCGCGAAGGGTCGCGTTGCAGCAGGTCGCCGATCCGGTAAAGCGCGATCGTCTCGGCGGCGATGCCATAGCTGCGTGCCTGATCGATCGCAGCGCCATTGGTCGCAAGACGCGTGGAGAGCTTCAGCTTCTCCAGACTCGCCGCGCACAGCACCGCCATCACCGCCACGAGCAGCAGGACGGTAAGCAGCGCTGCGCCTTCCTCGCTGTCACGCCTCACAGGCCGGGTGTTCCGACAAGGAAGGCCATCAGCAATCCCGGTTGACCTTTGCGCTTGAGGACCATCTCGACCGCACTTGGCAGTTTCCTCGGTTCGGCCGTGTCCCAGCTTTCCGACCACATGCCCCGGTCGCGGTAACGCATGCCGACCGCTTCAACGTTGGACGCAAGGATGCTGGGCGGATCCGCGACGGCACCGTCCGCCATCGGATAGGTTCGCCGTTCGAGACGATCACCCACCAGCGCGATCTCGACACGCTGGACCGATGCCCGCGAAAGGCCGTCGGGATTGGTCCAGCCACCGCGTACATAACGCAGCAACGGCGCGGCACCGATGCCGTTCGTTCCTGTAAATGCCTTTGCCTGAGCCCCCGTCGTATCGCGCGTGACGCGTGGAACCGCCTGCGCAAGGTCGCTCGCCAGCAATGCCGACATGCGCGCGTCGTTCCCGACCGCGTCGAGGCGCTGCCCCGCCGCTGCTTGTGCGCGCACGCTGAAGCTGAGCAATGCCACGCCCGACGCCGCAAGCATCCCGAAGATGAACAGCGCGACGACCAGTTCCACCAGTGTGAAGCCGTTTTCAGCGGGACGCCTCTGGGGAGTAAAGCCGTTGCGCTTCACTCGACCGTCCTTGCGAGTGAAAGCGCACCGCTGGGACGACCGCCGTCATCGGTCACCGACAGGTCGATGCGAACGATGCGGACATCGTCGGTGCGCGCGACGCGCCGGGTCCACAGCCAGTTGCGGCCCGCGTTGACGACAGTGCCGTTCGCTTCGCCGATCGTCGGCGCACGCGTGTCGGTCAGCAATTGCACCGCCAGATTGCGTGCGACGATCTGTCCGATGCTGCGGTCGGCGACCTTTGCGGTGGAAGAAAGCGTGGCACCTTCGAGGCGGAGCAACGCGAGCGCGGCCAGGCTGAAGATGGCGAGCGCGACCATCATTTCGATGAGGGTGAAGCCGCGTTCACGATCCGACACGGACCGCTCCGTTCGCCGAAACCGACACCGTTGCCCGCGCGCTGTCGCGAACGAGCGTGATGACTGCGGGTGCCGCCGCACCGGTGGCATCGAAGGTTATGCGTTCGCGACCCGCCGTGCCGACGAGCACGCCGGTCCCGTCGGCCCATCGAACGTCGTTGAAGGGCTTGGCCGCGATCGGCTGCCACGTCCCGCGCCGCCGCCGCTCGACGCCATAGCCGCTGGCGGTAATCCAGACCCGGGTGTCGCGACTCTGCACGATGGCATCGTCGCGGGCGGCGAGCGTGCGGGCGGCGAAGCGCTCGGCCTCGTCGATCAGGCGTCCGCGCGGATCGGGAATGGCGAGCACGACGACCGCCGACGCGATGGCAATAATGGTGATGACCACCATCAGCTCGATCAGCGTGAAGCCGTTTTCGGCGGAACGCCACAAGGACGTGAACCCGTCCTGATTACTGCCAGTTGCCGATGTCGGCATTCTCGCCTGTCCCTCCCGGCGCGCCGTCCGCCCCGAGCGTGTAGATGTCGAACGGCCCGTGCTGGCCCGGATTGGCATATTGATACGCGCGACCCCACGGATCGGCGGGAAGTTTCTTGATGTAACCGCCCGCCTGATAGCGACTGGGGTCGGCCAGGCCGGCAGGCGGCGTCACCAGCGCCTGCAAGCCGTCGCCGGTTGCGGGATAAGCCATCGTGTTCAGTCGATACATCTCTATGCCCTGCTCCAGCAGCGCGATGTCGGCTTTTGCCTTTTGTGTCATCGCGCGGTCCTGGCTGGGCAGCACGTTGATGATGACGATCGTCGCGAGCAGACCGATGATGACGATCACGACCATCAGTTCGACGAGCGTGAAGCCGTTTTCGGCGGAACGCCTCAGGGGCGTGAAGCCACGTTCGCCTTCGGGCGGACGTGCCCCCGCGAAGGCGGGGGAACCACTTGTTTGCATACCGAATGTTTCGATCATGTACCGGCCAATGTTTCGAGTTGAAGGATGGGAAGCAGGATCGACAGCACGATCGACGCGACGACGCCGCCCATGACGACAATGATTGCCGGTTCGAGCAGCGACAATGCGGTCGCGGTGAAGCCGTCGAATTCGCGTTCGAGGTAATCGGCGGCGCGCTCGAGCATCTGGTCGAGCTGTCCCGATGCCTCGCCCGATGCGGCCAGATACACAAGCAGCGGCGGAAAAATAGCCGTGCGTTTGAAAGCGGCGGAGAGGCTTCCGCCGCCGCGCACCGCCTCGATAATTTCGTCCGAAGCCGCGCGAAGCCGACGGTTGTGAATGGTCTGCCCCGTCAGGATGAGTCCTTCGAGCAGCGGCAGTCGGCTCGCGACCATTGTCGACAGCGTCCGTGCCATGCGGGCGGCGTGAAGGTCGCGGGTCAGGCGGCCCAGCAACGGCAAGCGCAGCCAGGCAGTGTCGAAGCGCAAGCGAATGGCATCGTCCTGAAGCGCGCGCCAGCCAAGGAATCCAGCCAGGCCGAGCGCGATCAGGATCGCCCACCAGTAGCTGACGAGGAACGCCGAGAGACCCATGACGATGCGCGTCAGCAGCGGCAATTGCTGGCCCACGGTGTCGAATTGTTCGACGACCTTGGGCACGACGAAGATCATCAGCGCCGTGACGACAAAGCTCGCGACGAGCGCCAGCACGACCGGATAGGCGAGCGCGGTCGTGACCTTTGAACGGATCACGGCCTGACGCTCCTGCAAGTCGGCAAGGCGTTCGAGGATTTGCGGCAATGTGCCCGCACTTTCGCCCGCCGAGACCATCGCACGGTAAAGTGCGGGGAAGCTTTTGGGTTCGCGCCCCATACTTTCGGACAGGCGACGCCCTTCCAGGACACCGGCGTGAACGCGCGTCAGGACGGCCTGTACCTTGGCATCCTCGCTCTGCTGGCCGATCGTGCGCAGCGCCTCTTCGAGTGGGGTGACGAGCGCGAGGGTCGCAAGCTGGCGCGTGAAGAGCGTCAGCGCCTTGCCGTTCAGGCGATTGCGCCCCACCCCCTGAAAGGTCAGCAGCGACGGTGCGCGCGGCGATCCGGGCGCCGCGGCTTCGAGGCGGACGATGTAGAATTTGCGCTGTCCCAGTCGGACCCGCGCATCCTCGATCGTGTTCGCCGCGACATGGCCACGACGTTCGCGGCCAGCGGGATCGAGCACAAGATAGTCGAAGTCAGCCATTGGCCGAACTCTGCCGCTTCGCTCGCCGATTACCCATCGTCCGAATCCCGCCGCGAGATCCGGACCG
>JANMKS010000448.1:0-3960 GCA_031372155.1 Sphingomonas sp. | reverse complement strand
TTGCCGTCGGCATCGCCGATCACAAAATGCGATGTGCCCGTAGGCTCAAGGGTCGCATCGCGCGCGACGGAGTTCGCTCCGGCTGGATTCCCGGCAACGGGCGGCGGGAACGCGGCCTTGGGCCCGATCAGCTTTGCGCGTGCAGCGATATACGCAGGGTCGAGCAGCCCGGCGACCGGCACATTTACAAAGGCCGGATCGCCGACGTAACGATCGCGATCCGCGTACATCAGTCGGCTCGCTTCGGCGAACAGGAACCAGGCCTGCGAATCGCGCGGGTTGCGCGAGGCGATGTCGGTCTGCGCCAGTATCCCGAGGAGTTCGAGCGTTCCGACCACGCTCGCGGGGGGCGGCGGGCCGCAAATCAGATAGACCCGGTAAGACCCGCACAATGCTTCGCGCTTGATCGGGCGATAGCCGGCGAGGTCGGCGAGCGTCATTGTTCCCGGAAGCGGATCGGCGTGCGTCCGACCAATGATCTTCTGCGCGGTCTCACCCGCATAAAGCGCCGATGGACCTTGCGCCGCGAGCTTCTTCAGAAAAGCGGCGTAGGCGGGGTTGCGCAAACGATCGCCCGGTTGAACCCAGTTTCCGTCGGGCTTCATGAAATATGCGCGCACATCCGGCATGGTCAGCGTCGCAAATTTGTATTTGAAGAAGCCGGCGAGACGCGGCGATACGATGAAACCGTCGCGGGCCAATTGCTCGGCATCGCCGAACAGTGTTCGCCACGGCAGCTTGCCATGCTCGTCATGGACCATCGCCAGCATCTTGACGGCACCCGGAACACCGGTAGCCCGGCCGCTGAGAACGGCTTGGCTGAAAGCAAGCGGCTTGCCGTCACTGTTCATGAACATGTCGGGTCTGGCCCCGGCGGGTGCCACCTCCCGACCGTCGTACACGGTTACCGCGCCGACCTTGTTGTCATACCAAGTCAGAAAGGCTCCGCCACCGATCCCCGAGCTTTGCGGCTCGACCAGCGAGAGCGTGGCCTGCACCGCGAGCGCGGCGTCGGCCGCGCTGCCGCCGCGCCGCAGCACCGCCATCCCCGAATCGGTCGCCAACGGATTGGCGGTCACGACGAAAATCGGCGAGCGTGCGTGTGGCGCGACCGTTTGAATCGACGGAGTCGGCGTCGTCGCGCAGGCCGCAAGTGCGGCGGGGCACAGGAAAAGCCAGATTTGGCGAACCCCTATCATCTGCTTCTCCTGAAACGTGTTGGCGCGGTGCAATAGCAAAGATCGCGCGATCGTCTATGCGAAGGGGACCAATGGGCTACTCGTTGGCGCTGCTTGCATCTAAGGTAAGAGTAAGCGCAACGGCGCAGAGGAGAGAGAATGCGCGAGTTCGAGACGTTCCCCAATCTGGTCGCGATGTTTTTTGCGCGCGCGACCGACCTTGGTGACACACCGTTCCTGTGGCACCGGGCGGGAGGGTCGTGGAAATCGCGAAGCTGGACCCAGACCGCGCTTGAAGTGTCGGCGCTTGCGGCGGCGCTGAAACGGATGGGCATCAATCGCGGCGACCGCGTGATGCTGGTCAGCGAGAATCGCCCCGAATGGTGCATCGCCGACCTTGCGATCATGGCCGCAGGGGCGGTGACGGTACCGACCTATACGACCAACACCGAGCGCGATCACCTTCATATCCTACAGGATTCGGGTGCGACGGCAGTGATCGTGTCGACCGCCAAACTGGCGCGCGTGCTGATGCCCGCAGTGTTGCGGTCGACGTCCTGCAAAAGTGTCATCGGGATCGAGGATCTCCGCATCGGCCAGACCGGCGACGTCGCGTTTCACGACTGGGCGAAGATGGTCTCGGTCGAAATGGCCGACCCTTCGGCGACTGCGGCCGGAGCCCAATTCAACCGCAACGATTTGGCGTGCATCATCTATACCAGCGGAACAGGGGGTGCCCCACGCGGGGTGCGCCAGCATCACGGCGCGATCCTGCACAATGTTGCGGGGTGTATCGACATCATCTCGAACGACTTCGGCTGGGGCGACGAAGTGTTCCTGTCGTTCCTGCCGCTGAGCCATGCCTACGAGCATTCGGGCGGCCAGTTCCTGCCAATCGGTCTGGGCGGACAAATTTATTATTCCGAGGGGCTGGAGAAGCTGGCGTCGAACATCGAGGAAGTGCGCCCGACGATCATGGTCGTCGTGCCGCGCCTGTTCGAAGTGCTGCGTGCGCGGATCGTGAAGACGATCGAAAAACAGGGCGGCCTTGCGCCGAAATTGTTGCAGCGCGCGCTGTCGCTGGGTGCCAAGGACCTGGACAAGGGCATTGCGCTGTGGGACCGCCCGGTCGATTACTTCATCAAGAAGACGTTGCGCCCGAAGGTTCAGGCAAAGTTCGGTGGGCGAATCAAGGCGCTGGTATCGGGCGGTGCCCCGCTCAATCCCGATATCGGCGTGTTCTTCCACGCGCTCGGGCTGATGCTGATGCAGGGGTATGGCCAGACCGAAGCGGGGCCGGTGATCAGCTGCAACCGGCCCAAGGCGCGAATCAAGATGGACACGGTCGGTCCGCCGATGAAGGATACCGAGGTCAGGATCGCTGAGGACGGCGAAATCCTGGTGCGCGGCGAACTCGTCATGCACGGCTATTGGAACAATGAGGCGGAAAGTGCGCGCGTGTTGCTGGACGGCTGGCTGCACACCGGCGACGTCGGTCATATCGACGAGCGCGGGCGCATCGTCATCACCGATCGCAAGAAGGACCTGATCGTCAACGACAAGGGCGACAATGTCGCGCCGCAAAAGATCGAGGGGATGCTCACGCTCCAGCCCGAAATCATTCAGGCGATGGTCGTCGGGGACAAGCGACCGCATCTGGTCGGGCTGGTCGTCCCCGATCCCGAATGGCTGATGGAATGGGCGGTCGCCAATGGCGAGACCCCGGATTGCAAGCGGCTGTCCGACAATCCCGCGATTCACCGCGCGCTGATGACGGCGGTCGACCGCGTCAACGCCGACCTGTCGGTGACCGAGAAGGTCCGCCGCATCGCCGTCGCCTGCGATACCTTCACTGTGGAAAACGAGATGCTGACGCCGTCAATGAAAATCCGTCGGCACAAAATTCGGGAGGTGTTCGGCCCGCGCCTCGACGCGCTGTATAAAAGCTAGCGCGGTCGGCGGTACGGAACGAAATCGCCAAAGACGCAGGCACCGCTCGTAAAACCGCTGGTCCCGCGATCGACGAGGCGCACGAGATCGCCACGGCACAGGCTCGACCCGTGGACGTCGACGACCAGGATCGGGTCGCGCCTCAGTCCGTAACAGCCCGGGATGTCCGCCCGATAGGTCAGTCGCGCCGATACGCGATAGAGAATGGTGCCGTCGAACTTCTCGGTGCTGCGCGTATCGTCGAGCGGGATGCACGAGCGCGGCTTTTCCGGCGTGAGGCCAGCGAGCGCAACGGCGATGCCGGGATCTTCAGCGCGCGTTTCCTGTATGCCCGTCGTCGCGCACCCGGATAGCGCGAGAAACAGCGTGGGCAAGACGAAGCGGTAAGGCATGGCGGCTCTCCTCATCCGGTAAAACTGTCCTTGGCCGCGCGGCGTTCGGCAAGCTGCTGCGCCGACGTCGCGCGCATGAAGGGATTGGTCGCGCGTTCGAGCGCGATCGTCGTCGGCACTGTTGCCTCACCGCGCGCGCGCATTTCGTCCACGGTCTTCATGCGCTCCGTCAGCGCTGCGTTCCCCGGCTCCACGCTCAAGGCATAGCGGCCGTTCGACTGCGTATATTCATGGGCGCAATAGATGACGGTGTCGTCACCAAGCGCTTCGAGCTTTCGCATGTTGGAGAACATCTGCGCCGCATCGCCCTCAAACAATCGGCCGCATCCCATCGCGAACAGCGTATCGCCGACAAACGCCGCGCGCTCGGTCGCAAAGTGATAGGCGATGTGGCCAGCGGTATGCGCCGGCACGTCGAGGACGTTGGCGGCGATTTCACC
>JANMKS010000220.1:0-3823 GCA_031372155.1 Sphingomonas sp. | reverse complement strand
GCGTAAAACGGAAGGGCCGGAGCGTTGCCGCCCCGGCCCTTCATGCGGCATGGTTCACCGCGGCACTTGGATGACTAGGCCGTTACCTCGGCAACATCGATCTTGATGCCCGGGCCCATGCTCGATGACATCGCGATCTTCTTGAGATACTTGCCCTTCGCGCCCGACGGCTTGGCCTTCGATATGGCATCGACCAGCGCGTCGAAGTTGGCGCGGAGGTCTTCGGCAGTAAAGCTCGCCTTGCCGATGCCCGAATGGATGATCCCGGCCTTTTCAACGCGGTATTCGACCTGGCCACCCTTGGCTGCCTTGACCGCCTCGCCGACGTTCATCGTGACCGTGCCGAGCTTGGGGTTGGGCATCATGCCCTTTGGCCCCAGGATCTTGCCCAGCCGTCCGACGAGGCCCATCATGTCGGGCGTCGCGATGCAGCGGTCGAAGTCGACCTTGCCGCCCTGCACAATTTCCAGAAGGTCTTCGGCTCCGACGACATCGGCACCGGCCTCGCGGGCTTCGTCGGCCTTGGCACCCTTGGCAAAAACGCCGACGCGGACGGTCTTGCCCGTGCCCTTTGGCAGAGTGACGACGCCGCGGACCATCTGATCGGCATGACGCGGATCGACGCCGAGCGCGAGCGCGACTTCGATGCTTTCGTCGAATTTGGACGTCGCATTGGCCTTTGCAATGGCGATGGCTTCATCGACGCCGTGGAGCTTTTCACGATCGACGAGGGCGTGAACTTTCGCGCGTTTTGTCAGCTTTGCCATGATCTTAACCCTCCACCACTTCGAGGCCCATCGCGCGGGCGGAGCCTTCGATGATCTTCGTCGCGGCTTCGATGTCGTTCGCGTTCAAGTCCTTCATCTTCATCTCGGCGATCTCGCTCAGCTTGCTGCGCGCGATCTTTCCGGCCGAAACCTTGCCCGGCTCCTTCGAACCAGACTTCAGGTTCGCCGCTTTCTTGATAAGGAAGCTCGCGGGCGCGGACTTCGTCGCAAACGAAAAGCTGCGATCGGCATAGACGGTGATGACCGTTGGAATCGGCATGCCCTTTTCGATCTCGGACGTCGCCGCGTTGAACGCCTTGCAGAATTCCATGATGTTGACGCCGCGCTGGCCCAATGCGGGACCAATCGGCGGCGACGGGTTCGCAGCACCCGCGGGCACCTGCAACTTGATGTAACCGGTAATCTTTTTAGCCACTTAATCACCCTTTCTCAGGTTTAGCGGTTCAGACGGGCGTCAAAGCGCCCTCCCGCAAGAAATCCGCAGCACTGCTTTGGAGACCCGCGCCGTTAGCGCGGACGTCGACGGAAATCAACCTGGCGCGTCTTTGGTGAAGTCGAACCGGATGCGAACCCACGCTCCCACCAGGGGCTTTCCGTCGACGCGGGGCGGTCGAACGAGAAACTGCCACGCGGCGCGGCGCAAAGCGGTCGACAGGCCCTGCTGTGACTGGCCGAGACCATAGCAATTTTCAACGTGATAGCGCTCGACCGTCTGGCACGCGATCATCGCCCAGCTGCCTTCGGGCGCACCTTCCGGCAAATAGGCCGCGAGCGCGCCGTGCGGGGGTTCCACATACCATTCCGCCGGGTAAAGCGTCTTGCCGCCCGGACCTTCGCCCGGGCCGTATGCGGACTTGGCGCCTGACCCCGCGCCGCCGCCTGACGATTTCGGCAGTTTCGATATGTCCGACGCGGCGAAGTCCTCGCTGCTGATGACGACCATGCCGGGCAGCGGGCGCGGGAGTATCACGAGCGGCTTTTTTACGGCGGGGCGTGCAACGGGCTTTTCGGCGCTGCGTTTCGGACTTGGCGTGACTTTCGTCGTCTCGGCCTTGGGCATCCCGACGTCGAATGCGATCAGCGGATTCTCCAGCTTGCGCGGAAGATCGGGCGAGAGGTTCAGCGAAATCAACGCGAGGATGATCAGCGCCTCGACGACGAGGACGATCGCCATCGCAGTGACGCGCCGCCGGTTGAGTGCCCGCAACCAGCCCATCAGGGGTCGCGACGGCACGCGACGAAACTACTTGGAGCGCTCGACCTGTTCGAATTCGAGTTCCACAGGCGTCGCGCGACCGAAGATCGACACCGACACCTTTACGCGGCTGCGGTCGAAATCGAGCTCCTCGACGATGCCGTTGAAGCTCGCGAACGGGCCGTCGAGCACCTTCACCGAATCGCCGATTTCGTAATCGACCTTGATCTTCTGCTTGGGCGCGGCAGCGGCTTCCTCGCGGGTGTTCAGGATGCGCGCGGCTTCGGCTTCGCTGATCGCCTGCGGCTTGCCCATCGATCCGAGGAAGCCCGTAACCTTCGGCTGGTTCTTCACGAGGTGATAGACGTCGTCGTTCATATTGAGTTTCGCCAGCACATAGCCGGGGAAGAACTTCTTCTCGCTCGACACCTTTTTGCCGCGACGCACTTCGGTCACGGTCTCGGTCGGCACTTCGACGCTTTCAACGAGCGCATCGAGTCCCATGCGCGTCGCGTCGGCCATGATCTGGTCGCGAACCTTGTTCTCGAACCCCGAATAGGCGTGAATGATGTACCAGCGCGCCATGTGTGTCCTATCCTACGAGCGATAGCAGGCCCTTGACGATCGCGCTGAACGCGGCGTCGAGGCCGAAGAAAAAAATACCGAGAACGACGGTCATGATGACGACCATCACTGCGGTCATCAGCGTTTCGCGCGTCGTGGGCCAGACGACCTTCGCCGTCTCTGCCCGCACTTGCCGAATGAATTCGCCCGGTGATGTCTTTGCCACGTTCGTCGTTCCCATGCCCCTGTAGACAGCCGCCCGGCCCCGGTCAGACCGGAAGGGGAAGAAGTCGCAATGTAAGCGAAGTTGGCGGGATAGCGAAGGCGAGGTTGAGAAGCAAGTAGGGCGACATCGGCAAAGCCGCTGTTTCGTCAGTCGCTGCGCGCTGGCCGACCGTTCGCGTCGGCTTTGCCGGGCGCGATTTAGCTTTCGCTAAATCGCTCGCTCCGGCGTGGCAGGAGTGAGGGGACTCGAACCCATGACCCTCGGTTTTGGAGACCGATGCTCTACCAACTGAGCTACACTCCTGTATGCTCGGAGCGAGGCCTTTAGCGAAGCGACAGGTCAATCGCAAGGCGACCCCGAAGCCTTCTAAGCCACCGCCCTGTCAGCGTCGAACAGCAATCGCGCCTCGCTCGCGGGCATTGGGCGGCCGAACAGATAGCCCTGAATTTTGCTGCAACCGAGGCGCTTGACCATCTGAAGCTCGCTGTCGGTCTCGACGCCTTCTGCCGTGGTCGTCATGCCCAGGCTCCCCGCCATCGCGACGACCGCGCGAATGATTGCCACGGCTTCGGGGGCGTTCTTGGCGGCGCCGGTGACGAACTGGCGATCGATCTTGATCGTGTTGAACTTGGTCTTCGAAAGATAGCCGAGCGACGAATAGCCGGTGCCGAAGTCGTCGAGTGCGAGCCGAACGCCGAGGCCCAGGAGCTGTTCGAGGACGAGGACTGCCCCCGTTCCTTCACGCATGAAAACGCTTTCGGTCACCTCGAGCTCGAGCCGATGCGGCGGCAGCCCGCTGTGCGACAAGGCGGAAATGACCGCAGCGACGAAACTCGCGTCGGTCAGTTGTTCAGCAGAGACGTTGACGGCGACGCGCACAGTATCGGGCCAGCGTTTGGCTTCGGCGCAGGCGGTCCGCAGCACCCATTCGCCGATGGGTCCGATCAGCCGCGCGTCTTCGGCGACAGGCACGAAGCGGGCAGGGCTGACATTGCCGAGCGTCGGGTTGTTCCAGCGCAACAGCGCCTCGAACCCTTCGATGATGCCGCT
>JANMKS010000391.1:0-2338 GCA_031372155.1 Sphingomonas sp. | reverse complement strand
CTCGCCCCCGAACGGCGGCTCGAACCAGCGTCCCCGCATGAAGCGCGCCAGCTTGTCGTGAACCTCTTCACGTGTTGCTGGGTCCAGGTCGTCGTCCCAGTCGGCACCCTGCCGGTTCGCGAAAGCCCACACCAGCGGGGTCGCCCACAATTTGGAAAACCGTCCCGGCATCCGCGCAGCCGGATCAAGCAGGCGATCGACGTCTGCGTCCTCCAGCCACAGGTCGGTCAGTGGATCGAGCGACTGTCCCGTCGCGATCGCCTGCGCCAGAAAGATACCGTTAATTCCGCCCGCCGATGCGCCAGCGACGATGTCGGCAAGGACGCGGAGCTTTAATCCAGTCGCCGCCTCGATATCGCTTAGCAGCCGGGCATAGACGCGCTGGCTCGCGCCCGTCGCTTCGGAGCCGTCATGGAAGGCGCGCGATCCCCGGGCGAGGTGCCAAACCTCCTTGGTGATCCCGTGCATGTACACCGCCAGGCTGATCCCGCCGTAACAGACGAGCGCCAGCCGCAATTCCTTTTCGCGCACAGGCGCGGTTTGGCACGCGGCGGACGAGAGGGGAAGGAGGGCGTCAGGCGTGGATTACGCAGACCCGCGTGCCGGGCGCGTTGTCGGCGACCACAACCTTGGCATCGAGCTGCTTGGCCAGCGCGTTGACGATGCTCGTGCCCAGGCCCTTGGCTGTCTCGGCGTCGCCGCTCGGCATGCCAACGCCATCATCCGCAACGGTCAGAGCCCACCCGCTTCCCTCGGCGCGGTAATCGACTGTTATCATGCCCTTTTGCGTCCGCCCCGGAAACGCGTGTTTCAACGAATTGATGACGAGTTCGGTGACGATAAGGCCCAGGCTTACCGATTCATCGGCACTCATCCTTGTGTCGTCGACGGTCACGCCCAGCGTGATGCGGTTGCGATCGTGAATCATCGACGCGCCGATGCTGTCGCACAACGCAGTGAAGTAAGTCCGCAGCTCGACCTCGCCGAGACGCGATGCCGTCAACTGTTGCTGAAGTGCTGCGATCGACATGACCCGGCTATGGGCATCGGTCAGGTGGCCGCGTGCCTCCTCCGACTGAACCTTCCGCGCACTCTGCATCAGGACGCTTGCGACGATCTGAAGGCTGTTCGCGACCCGGTGCTGCAGTTCCTGAAGCAGCACCGCTTTTTCGCGCAGCAGGTCGTCCTTCTGCTTGTCCGCCTTGCGCGCGTCCGTCACGTCGGAAATGGCGAGCAGCAGACGCACATTTTCATCGTCCGAATAATCAAGCTTGTGCGCGTTGAGCACCAGGCGGCGTGTGCCGTGCCCTTCGCGCTTCAAATCCATTTCATAGGCTTCGATCTCGGCAAACCCCGAGCAGGTCGCGCTGAGCAGCGTCGACAGTTGCGGGACGTCCCACTCCCCACCGCCCAGTTTCAACATCGGTTGGCCGACGATCGAAGCGTGGTCTATTTTGAATGCGCGACAGAATGACGTGCTGGCCGCGACGACCATCAGCTCGCCATCGAGCAAGACAAGCGGAGCCGTCGATGAGTCGATAACCGCCATGCTGAGGCTTTTTGCAGCCTCAGGTTTCAGAATTGGAAGTCTAATCATCGGCCCAAAGCCCCAAAAAAACCGGGAACGCGCACACCGCGAGGCTATAACCGGGAGATTGCAGGGGGAGCAATCCTCGCCGTTGGCCTGCCCAATGATGCAACAGTATCATAAGCCACAAAGAAAGCCGCACGGAAAGCTTCCGTGAGTCAAACATGGACTTATGGTGACTCGGTCTTTCCGACATCGGGAAGGTCGGGCAACTTGTCCTGCATCAACGCACGCCGTGCAAGATCGCGCCAGCGTATTGCAGAATCGCGAAACTCGGCGCGTTCCTTGAGCGTGGCGCAACGGCTGGCACTTTCGTCCATCTCGGATGCCCTGGCGAGACATTCGATCGCGGTCAGCATGATCCGCGCGTAGCACAAACCGACGACATTTACGAATGGTCGGGCGGTCATTGCATAGATCGAATGCGGGTCGGATCCGTCCGCCTCGATTCCAAAAGTGATTGCCTGACGCTGCGGTTCGGGCATTGTGAACGTGCCGAACAATCGGTCGAACAGCGTCAGGCAATTGCCGAAATTGCGGTCGTGATGCTCGGGCGCCACCGAATGGTGGATCTGGTGGTGCGCCGGTCCCAGAAGCCACTTGCCCCAGCGCGGCCCGAAAGTGAGCCACAGATGCGAATGTTGCAGGTGCGTGATCAGAACCGCGCTTAACATGACGAGCACGTTCGTGCCGCCAAGGCTGGCGGGGGCCGCGCTTCCGAAGGCTGCGGTCAGGACGCCTGCCGTCACG
>JANMKS010000365.1:0-1574 GCA_031372155.1 Sphingomonas sp. | reverse complement strand
ATTTCTGCGGACCAATCATCCCGGTACCCGCGTGGTGGTCGGCGATGGTCCGGCAAGGCCGGCGCTCGAGGCACGCTTTCCCGATGCGCATTTTCTCGGGGCACTCTCCGGTTGCGCGCTTGCGGGCGCTTTTGCAGGTGCAGACGTGTTCGTGTTTCCCAGCTGCACCGACACCTTTGGGCTTGTCATGATAGAAGCTCTGGCATGCGGAACTCCCGTCGCCGCTTTTCCGGTCAGCGGCCCCGCCGACATCGTCACGCCGCGCACCGGCGCACTCGATGGCGACCTGAACCGGGCAATCGCCACGGCCTTGACCCGCGACCGTGCGGATTGCGCGCTTTACGGGGCGACCTATACTTGGGAAGCATCGGCCGCTCAGTTCGTGAGCGGACTCGTGCCGATGCCGAGTGCCGGTAGTGAAAGCAGTGATGACCGCGAAAACCTTGCAAGCGCCGCGCGAAGCCAACGCCGACTGGACGATCGTCCAGGACTGGTCGCGCTATTCGCCCGAAGAGCACGCGACGTGGGACGCGCTGTTCGCGCGCCAGATCGCAATGCTGCCCGGGCGGGTCGCGCCTGAGTTTCTCGAAGGGCTCGATATCCTGCGCCTGTCGCGGCCGGGGGTTCCCGATTTCGCCGAGTTGTCGGCACGGTTGATGGATGCGACCAGCTGGCAGGTGGTCGCGGTTCCGGGGCTGGTGCCCGACGAGGTGTTCTTCGACCATCTCGCCAACCGACGCTTTGTGTCCGGGCGCTTCATCCGCCGACCCGATCAGCTGGATTATCTGGAGGAACCCGACGTCTTTCACGACGTCTTCGGCCATGTGCCGCTGCTCGCGAATCCGGTGTTCGCCGATTACATGCAGGCGTACGGCCGCGGCGGGCAACGCGCCGCAGAGCTTGGCGCCATCGAGATGCTCGCTCGCATTTATTGGTACACGGTCGAATTCGGCTTGATCGCGACGGACGAGGGGCTGCGCATCTACGGTGCGGGTATTGTATCCTCGTTCGGCGAGTCGGTCTTCGCGCTCGACGATCACTCGCCGAACCGCATCGCCTTCGACCTTCGCCGGCTGCTCCGCACGCACTATCGGATCGATGATTATCAGCAGAGTTATTTCGTCATCGACAGCTTCGATGACCTGTTGCGGCAGACGATCGAGACCGACTTCGAACCGCTCTATGCGGAGGCACGGACGTTGCCCGAAATCGCGACCGCCGACATCGTCGACGGCGACCGGGTGCTGACGAGAGGGACGCAGGAATACGCCGCCTCTCGCGCTGCACCCTAATTCGCCTCAGATGCGGAAACGCAATCCGACCGAGAACGTTGTTTCCTCATAGCGCAGGAAGCGGACGAATTCGGCACGCGGCGCACCCGCCCGTGCAGAGCTGAAGTCCTGACGGAACGGCTTGCCCAGGATATTGGTCCAGTCGAAGAACAAGGTCGCGTTTTCGCGGAAGGCCAAATTGGTGGACAGGTCTAGACGTCCAGGGAAGCTGGCCGTCTCGATATAAAGGTCGTCGCCGCGATTGTCGCTGCGCTCCAGCGTCGGTCCGCGCTTGTTGTACGT
>JANMKS010000349.1:0-13275 GCA_031372155.1 Sphingomonas sp. | reverse complement strand
TGGTCGAACGTAACCGGCCGTTCCCGCCACGCGTATAGCGAGCAAAGGAGAACACCCATGTCTAAGTTCGCCATCGCAACCGCTCTTGCCGGGTCGGTCGGCATCGTCGCCGCCTTTGCTGCGGTTCCGCGCGCCGATCATGCCGCCAACGCCAGCCCGGTCGTCCTCGAACTCTTTCAAAGCCAGGGCTGTTCTTCCTGCCCGCCGGCCAACGCTGTTCTGAACGAACTGGCGGGCAGACCCGGTGTGATCGCACTCAGCTTTGCAGTGACCTATTGGGACCAGCTTGGCTGGAAAGACAATTTCGCTAAGCCCGCTTTTACCGCGCGCCAATGGGATTACGCTCGTGCCAGTGGGCGATCGAATGTCCAGACCCCACAGCTGATCGTCGACGGCCGGACGGCATTGCTGGGTAGCCGTCGCGCAGAGGTAGAGTCCGCAATCGCCGCCCACCGCTCGGCACCGGGCGCACCCGTGATCACGACGGCGCCGGGCCGCGCAAATATTGGCGCGGGTGTCGGCGGGGCGACCGTGTGGCTAGCCGAATACGACCCCCGGACCGTTCTCGTCCCCGTTCGTGCGGGCGAAAACGGAGGGCGGACCCTGCCCCACCGCAACGTCGTGAAATTGCTGACGAACTTGGGTCAATGGTCGGGAAGACCGCAGTCCTATGCCTTGACACCCGCAACGCCGAGGCTTTCGCGCGTGGTGCTCGTCCAGAAAGACCGTGGCGGCTCCATACTGGCGGCGAGCAAGATTTAAGTCTCTGACTGAAAACGACTATTCGGGATGTGGGTGATCCTGCAAGCCAGATCTGCCTCTCCCGATGCGACAATGAAATGGTCCCCGCCATCGACAATCCCTGTCGTGAAGACCACGTCGTCTATGTAAACTAGGTGTTCCAGCGATGCGGTGAGACGAGCGTCGGGCACGAGCACAGCCTCGTGATCGGTCCTGACCACGATCGAAGGATCGTCGCGGTCGAGAAGCGACCAATAGGTCCGGTAAGTCCCGACCGAATCATTGGGCTCGACCCCGTGCCACAACGACAGCCAGCCATCGGGCGTGAGGATCGGCGGTGCCCCGCCCCCGATGCGCGCGGTCGCTTTGGTCGCCGAATGCGGTCTGATGCCCGGGTTGCGAAACGGCTTCCAGTGCAGCGCGTCTGGCGAGGTGGCGAGGTTGATCGACGGGCCCGCCCGCCATTCGCTTTGCGGCGGGTAAGCGAAATACGCATCGCCAAGCGGTCGCGTCTGCGCCCAGAAGTGCCCGTCGATCAGCCCTTGAAAAATCAGCATGTCCTTGTTCTGATGATCAAGGACAATGTCGAGCAGTGCCCATTCGAGCCCATTGTGCGACCTATAGAGCGTGGTGCATTGCCGCTCCGGACTGACAGAGCACGTCGTCATCAGCCAACCGTCGCCGATCCGCGAAATCCTGGCGTCCTCTATGCCGTAGCACTGGAAGCTCGCTTGTGGCGCAATCGCGCGGTCGTAATGCTTTTCGACGATATTCAACCCATCGGGCGAAAGCTCCACCGGCAACAACCACGACAGCGAAGTCAGTGCCGTCGTCGGCCATTCGGCACCCCTGATCGCGAATGCCCGCGGATCGGAAACATCCACAAGTTCCAACGGCCAGGCGTCGAGCAGGTAACGGCCGGCATCCCAACGTATCGAGTGAATGTGTCCATCGGACTCCGGTTCGCGCAGTGCCTCTGCAACACGGACCATCATCAACAGGTTCCCATTGGGAAGCCTAGTGAAGCCAGGGTTGAAAGCGCCCAGCGCATAAGTCTCGACGTCGAGCTGGCCGCATAGCGGTGATCGGGACAAATCCACATCACCGGGCGCGAAAACGAGTGTGTCGACAGGGTAGTCCGTCATGGCGATCTAGACATCCAGAGAACGCCAGTCGTGCGTCACAAGCTTCTCCTGGATCGCAGTGCGCGTTTCGAGCAGCCCGTTGCGAATCCAGTGCCACGTCCGGCACCGGTCTACCCCCGAATCGGCAAGCTGGATCATCTCATAAAGATAGAGCGAGGGATCTCCGGTTCGCTGCCAGTACAGCATGACCGAACGGTTGTTGTCGTCGTTCGCCACTTCCCAGGCCGACCCGACGATCAGGTCGTTGTTCCACCATACCCGCTTGTCGCGATACTCGGCGGGGAAATCGCGCACTTCGGTGCGTCCGTCGGCCCATGTGTAGTGGTTGGTCTGATGATAAGGGTTCGGACCATCCTCGATAAAGCGACAGAACAGGCGCGAGCGATGCTCGTCCACCTTGACGTTCTCTGCGTTGAAATAGGTGTAGGTTCCGTCCCAGACACCTTCGTGCTTCGCCAATAGCGGCATGTCCTCGCGGATGCCCATCAATGCTCTCCCTCTGCCAGTGCCTTCATAAGTGCGCGTGCTGCGGTCGCTCGAAGCAGCGCGCGCGTGTCGCGTGCAATTGCGTCAGGGGCCAGCGCCGACGCGTCGATCGGAATGGCATCCGCTGCACGCGCCTGGAACCAAGGATCGAAAAAGCGCTGCGCGCGCGCCACGCTCCAGGCACGGGCAAGGTGGTTGCCGAACCGGTCGGGCGACAGGTCGGGGATGAGCTTGGTTGCGAGTTCGGCCGATGGCCGCGGTGCGGATCGTTCGCCCAGTGCGCCGCTCCATCCCGCCGCTTCGACCTGCCGTATTCCGAAATGTGTCCTGCAAGCCGCAACGACCTGTCGCCAAGGCTCGAATGTCTCGGGTGGATCATTCGGCCACGCGCTCGAAATGCCGTGACCGGGCAAGTCCATTCCCAGTGCCCCGCTGATTCTCGTCTCGCTTCCCGGCGCATGAATAGCCAGACGAGTCGCCGTATGAAGGCCGCGCCAGTGCACCAGTCCATCGAACGTGTCGGTCACGATGTGTGCGAACCCTTCGTCATCGCTGGCGGGAAAGGCCCCGGCCGGGGGCGCCGGATGCTCTTTCAAAAAGGCCAGACTCAACGCGCGGTGCTCGCTGGCACTGCGTACTTTCTTCGCAGACCACGATGTCGGCAAGTCTCCCAAGCGGTCGATATGGGCCTGGAGCGGATCGCCGTCATAAGCTGTGATGAACACGGGCGGCGTTTCGGCTTCCGCAGGCGGAATGTCGCGTGGCGCTCGAAGTACCGCACCATAGCCCGCGCGATAGGCGTCGCCGGCGTCGAGCATTTCCATGACGACGGCGTGAACGCGCGCCGGATCGTCGTGAGCGCCGGAAAGCCGCGCGTTGTCCCTCGCGTCGAACCAGGGAAAGACCCAGCTTTGTTCGAGAATGCGATTCCACAGCCATGCCAGATGTTCGCCGTAAGCGGACGCCACGAATGGCGGCAGGTAAGAGTCGCCGAACACGGCCATTTCCTGCTCGGTCCAGATCGCGTAGCCGCCCACCGCCAGACATGTGAACCTGTGGGGGTGGCGCTTCATCGCCGCGACGAGAATAATACCGCCCGAGTGAAACCCATAGGCCGCGCATCGTGCAATCCCGAGTGCGTCCAAGAACGCGATCGTTGCGTCGGCAAACGCGTCGATGTCTGGCTGTCCGCCGAGCGGTTCCGACTGTCCAAATCCTGCGGTGTCGGGCGCTATGCAGGTAAAATATTTGCTCCATTCATCGATCAATGATTCGTATTCTGCGGAAGAGCGCGGAGATTGATGCACCATCAGGACGGGCGGCCCGCTGCCGGCGCAGCGATAATGAACGCGGCGACTGCCGATGTCGATGAAATGCCTCGTAATCATGAAACGACAATTTGTCCGGACAAATCCATCTCGACAACCCCCAATCGCTGTCGCATCATGTCACCATGACACTTTCCGGCACCCGCATGGTTCGGGACAATCGTAGCGCCCATCAGATCTTTGACGACACAATGGCCAACCCCGGCCGGACAAAATTCGGCTTCGGGGCCAAACTGGCGATAGTCAACGTCGATTTCCAGCGCGCCTATACGGACATCGCGACCTTCAAGACTGCCTATGAAACCGACCCACGCCAGATAGAGCATGTCAACACGATCAGCGGTATGGCGCGTGAGCGGGAAATGCCGGTTATTTGGACGCGCGTCGGCTACATGGCGGGCGGCGGCGACGCCGGTGTGTGGGGCACGCGTACAAACACGGCGGACAGCTTGCAGAACATCCAGCGCGGCTCCGAACGGTGGGAGTTCGACCCTCGGTGCGAAATCGTCGACGACAAGGACGCCATCTACACCAAGCGCATGCCGTCGGCGTTCTTTGAAACCCCGCTCGCAAGCTGGCTGGTGTGGAACAAGGTGGACACAGTCGTGGTAACGGGGGGCAGCACGTCGGGTTGCGTGCGCGCCACCGCGGTGGACAGCGTCAGCCACGGCTATCGAACAATCGTCCCGATCGAGTGCGTGGCCGACAAGCACGAAAGCTATCACTTCGCCAATCTTACCGATCTGCAACTTAAATATGCCGACGTCGAACCGGTGCAGGTGGTGATCGACTGGTTGCGCGCACGTTGAAGCCGGATCCCGAACTTTATCAATTTGCGCCATATCGCGGTCGTGCGTCCGTCGCATGGCCGGGCGGCAAGCGCGTGGCGGTGTGGGTCGCGCCGAACCTTGAGTATTACGAGATCGACCCTCCCGCCCATCCCCGGCGCACGAGCTGGACGCGGCCACATCCTGATGTTGTAGGATTTGGCCACCGCGATCATTCGAACCGGGTGTCGCACTGGCGCATGGCCGAAGCGATGACGCGGCATGGCTTTCCGGGATCGGTGAGCCTGTCGGTCGCGCTTTGCCAGCATCATCCCGAAGTCGTCGCCGACGCGAATGCCCGCGGCTGGGAGTTCTTCAGCCACGGCATCTACAACACCCGCTACGCCTATGACATGTCAGAAGAACAGGAGCGGGCAATCATCGAGGATTCGATCCGGACTGTCCGCGAGGCGACTGGGCAAACGATCCGCGGCTGGCTCGCGCCCGCACTGACTCACACCGAGAACACGCTCGACCTGATCGCCGAATACGGACTCGACTACACGTGTGACCTCTACCACGACGATCAGCTCCAGCGCGTCCGCACCAGAAGCGGCGACCTTGTTTCGATGCCCTACAGCCTCGAGGTGAACGACCATTACGGCTTTTTCGTCTATAATATGAGTCCGCGCGATTATGCAGACGCGCTGATCAAGCAATATGAACGGTTGGCGCGCGAGGGGGGTACGGTGATGTGCATTCCCCTGCACGCCTATCTGATCGGCCAGCCGCACCGGATCGGCCCCTTCGAAGAGGCTTTGCGCCACATTGCCGAGGATGGACGCGGCTGGCTTACCACGGCTGGAAGGATCGCCGATGCGTGGCGCGCCCAGCAATCCGACACGAGCATGAACAGAACAGGGAGAGAGATATGAAATTGCTCAAGGCTGCTTTGATCGCGGCGACGTGCCTTACGGGCGGCGCGCAGGCCCGCACACTCGACCCTGCCGTCCCCGCCGACGCGTTCGAGGTCTCCAAGCGCGTGCAATGCGGCACCGCCGATGGCACGCCTGCGGTCTATTACTGGTCGGGAAAGGTGTACTCGCGTGTTGCGGGCGAGCCCGACCGCCACCTGTTCAACGGCGAAGGCATGAACATCCGCCAATGCATCGCGACGACCGACCCGAAACGCGGCAAAGGCTATCGCCTCGTCAGCCGCGAGGTCATGTTCTACACCGACGTGAAGACCGGCGAGATTATCCGCAAATGGGCTAATCCGTGGACCGGAGAGACGGTCGACGTGATGCAAATCAACAACGATCCGGTGAACCAGCCGCCCACATTTCCGATCCGCGCCGACGGCAAGCCCGCGACTGTTTCGCTCAAGCGCCAGGGTCGCTGGATATTCATGCCGTTCGAAGCACCGCTGTTTTACGACAATCCGTTGAGCGGCGGGTATCAGGACTATATCGGCGGCAAATATCACGCGATGGAGATTTTCGATTTCGCCTTTGACGCGAACGAAATGCTCGATACGAAAAACGCGACGGCTTACCCGAGCGTGTCGTGGGTGCGGATTTCCGACTGGATGCCCTGGATGAAGATGCGCGGGCGTCAGGGACAACTCGTCTTCAACGCAATGGGTGCCAAGCTCAAGAGCTTCGACGAACTGCCTGCGGTCATCAAGACAGAGATCGCGGCCAACTATGCCGCATACACCGCTCCACCGCCGGGCGATGACACCCGGCCCAACGCGACGACGTGGACCGTGTTCAAGGGGGTTGTCGATGCCCAGAGGGCTGCACCAAAGTAGATGCGAGGCGGATCAGGTCGGCTTGGGACAGGCCCGAGCCGACCTGGGGCAACGATTAAAAGCGGTAACCAAGCGTAGCACCGATCTGGCGTCCATCGGCTCCCGTCACCAGCGGCGATGCAACCGAGAAGTTCGAAGAGTCGAAAAAGCGGACGCCGGCAACCGGGGTCCGGTCGTCGAACAAATTGTTCGCGAACAGCTGCAGGCTGAACCCCTGATAACGTGCCGTCAGCCGCAGATCGACGAGCGTCTTTTCACCGAAGCTCTGGAGATTGTCCGCCCGTACATAGGTCCGGGTCTGATGCTGAACGTCAGCACGCGCCTGAAGGTTGAAGTCGTCGCCGACCGGAACGTCGATCGTCGGGCTGATGACAAACTTGTGGTCCGGCACATAGGGCAAATGCTTGCCGTTGAAGTTGATTGGTGGGAGTCCCGCCGCGATCCGAACCGCGGCCAATGAGTCGTCGACGAACCGGCTGTAGCGAGCCTTAGTATAGGCGTAGTTGCCGGAGACCGAGAAAACATCGTTCAGTCGCGCAACGAATTCAAACTCAAGGCCATAGATCTTCGATGCCGCGACATTGCACGTATAGGTGCGGTTGGTCGACGAGCCGCCTGCGGTCACGGGGTTCTGACACGCCGCCTGCTGATCCTTCCAGTCGATGAAGAATCCGGTCAGGTTGAGGCGCAGGTGATTATCGAGCCAGTCGGACTTGATCCCCGCTTCGTAATTGTCGCTGCTTTCAGGCTGATAGGTGCGCTGATTGGGAAAGACATTCAGACCGGTATTGAAACCGCCGGTCTTCGCGCCGCGTGCATAGCTGGCATAGAGCAGCAAGCTCGGATCATATTGGTAATTCAAGATCACGCGCGGCGTGGCAAAGCGGAAATTTTGGTCAGTTCCGCGAAAGGCCGTAAGCGGATCGGCGACCGTCGGACTTGGGAACACGGTCGTACCACCCGTAAACGCACTCGTCGTACTCGAGATCGGTGACAATTTCGCGCCACACGCCAAACCGGCTTGGGCAAGCGCCTGCGCGTAAAGCTGGGCTTGCGTCAGCGTTCCGGTGAAAGCCGGCTGGGGATTGGCGATGTAGGTCGGGCACTGGCGAAACTGCTGCTCCTCATACTCGTAACGGAGCTCGCCCGTCAGCGAGAACTGGTCGGTTGCATGCCAGGTCAGCGAACCGAACGCCGCATAGCTTTGCGTATCGACCTCTTGATACGGGTAGGAATAATTGGAATTGAAAGCGGAATAAGCCGTCGGTCCCGATGTGGTGAGCGGCGAAAGGCCCCTGTCCGTACCGACATTCTTGTTGTCATAGTAGAAAAAGCCGAACAGCCAGTCGATCTTCTGCTTGCCGTTGGACGCGAAGCGCAGCTCCTGGCTCCAGTCGCGCAGGTACCCGTCGTTCGAGGATAAGGCGAAACGGCTCGACCCAACCGGAATGGCGGGGGCGAACGGGAAGCCGAAATTGGGGCACCCGGTGGACGGCAGAACCGCCGAACCGCAGATCGTGTTGTCGCCATCGAACGTGTACTCGGCGTCGCGGCGTGCGTAGGCCGTGATCGCCGTCATGGTCGCATTTCCGAAATCATATTCAAGCGTCGCACTTGCCCGAACCGCTTCCTCGCGATCACCATAGCGAGCCGGCTGCCCAGGAGCAGTCGTCGTGTTGACGAACACGCCGTTCTTCGGAATCTCCGGAACCTGCCCAATGAACAGCAGGTTGCGTACCGTACCCGCAGGCGACCCCGCCGGTTGGCCGGGTGCAGCGTTGTTGCGGATCACTGAGGACGGCGGCTGACCGTCGTCGCTTTTGGAATAACTGCCACGCAGCGTCAGCGTGAAAGCGTCGGTCGGCTTGAATTCGAGCGTCGCGATGCCGCCATAGCTCTTCTCGAAATCGACACGGCCACCGTCGATCGCGCTTCTGTAGAACCCGTTGAACTTGCGATAGAACCCTCCAACCCGGAACCGGACGCTGTCGCTCAACGGGCCGTCGATGCTTCCCTGAACCTTGTATAGACCGTGATCGCCGGCCGTTGCCTCTACCCGTCCGCCCAGTTCGGCACCCGGTCGCGCAGTCACGTAATTGATCGCGCCGGCAAAAGTGTTGCGTCCATAGAGCGCGGACTGCGGCCCGCGCACGACTTCGATCCGTTCGAGGTCGTTCAACTCCAGGTCGACGCCGCCTTTCCCCGACAGATAAATGCCGTCGAGAAAAACGCCGACGTTCAACTGTCCGAACGTCTGTGCGGCACCGCGAATGATGGGGAGCTGGTTCTGCCGACCGAACAGCGGTGTGAAGACGAGGCCAGGCGAGAGCTTCGCGACGTCGGCAATACTCTCGATTCGCGCCGATTTGATGTCATCGCTGCTGAATGCGGTGATCGCGACCGGCACGTCCTGAAGGTTCTCCTCACGCTTGCGCGCAGTGACGACGATCTCGGCATTGCCGACACCGTCCTCGGCAGGTGCGCCGCTTTGCGCGAAGGCGCTGGCCGGAATCATCGCTGTCATCGCAAGCAGGAATGTTTTGGTCGAAAGTTTCACGGCTGAATCCCCCAGCGTTATATTTCTGTCGACACAACGCTTCCATTGTCGCGATAATTTGTCCAGACAAATCTCTAGCACGCGAATCATTCGTGCCATTTTGTTACCGAACTGCAACAGGGGGCGGAACATGGAGCGGTACAATCGACGCGAGATATTCGGGGCGGGCCTCGGCCTTGCGGCAGGGGCCGCGCTGCTCCCGACGGCGGCTGAGGCACTGACGAACGGGCCACGCCCACTGACCATGCAACCGGACGGCGGATATGCCACGGTGCCGTTGTCGAAGGATGCCTGGACGCTCGGCGTGGTGCAAAGCCGGGTCATCGCAGTCGACGCTGCGAGCCCTGCAAAGGGTCGCCGCGCGAACCTCGACCACATGTGCGACCTGATCGATTATGCCAGCGGATTTTCGGGCAGCAAGGATCTGCTGTTCTTTCACGAATTCCCGATCACCGGTTACAATTACAAATGGACGATTGGCGATGCACGCCGCGTTGCGATCGAACTGCCGGGCGAGGAAACCGAGATACTGGGCAAAAAGGCCCGCGAGAAGGGCACCTGGCTTGTCTTTGGATCGTATGTGCGTGATCCCGACTGGCCCGACAGCCTGCTGTCGATCACGACGATCATGAACGACAAGGGAGAGATCGTCGACAAGCACTGGAAAACACGCAACATCAAGGGCGTGTTCTTCGGGTTCGAGCTCTTCACGACGACGATTTACGACGTCCTCGACCGCTATGTTGAAATGTACGGGCTCGACGCGGTCGTCCCCGTCACGCGGACCCCGCTCGGCAATATCGCGACCTCCAGCGTGCAGCGTGAACCCGAACTCTTCCGCGCCATGGCCATGAAGGGGGCAGAAGTGATCCTGCGAACAGCCTCGGGCGGTTTCACGCCCGCCGATATCGCCGCGACCTCGCTTTACAACAACGTGTACACTGCGGTTGCGAACAATGCTGCCAGCCCCGGCAACGGCCTTTATTTCGAGGACGCAGGCGGTGGCGGCAGTGGCATTTACGGACCCGACGGCGAGCCGTTGAGCATCGCGCCGACGGCGTTTGAAACCTGCGTCACGACGCGCATACCCATCAAGGATTTTCGCGCTCGCCACCTCCAGCCGATCGTTCACTCCGAACTCGTCATGCCGGTGTTCGAAGCGTATCGATCGAAGTATCCGCCGGGACTGTTTTCGACGTACCAGCCCAAGGACGTGCAGGATGCCGGCCGCTACCTGAAGGACAAGAGCCGGTGGCCCAAATGAGGAGCGCGCGATGCCAGCGTATATGATCGTGACCGCCAAGATCGCCGACCGCGACGCTTTCATCAATGGCTATGGTGCCTCGGCCGGAGCGCTCGTTGCGCATTACGGGGGGAAATACGTTCTTCGCGGGCCGGGAGTCGAGCTTTTGGAAGGGGCATTCGGCGACGGCGCATCGATGGTCATTTCCGAATGGCCCGACAAGGCGGCCGCCAGAGCGTTCTGGACTTCGCCCGAGTATGCCGAGGTCAAGAAGTTGCGTGACGGCATAGCTGACTGCCAAGTGCTCTTGATCGAAGCGCCACGCATCAATGACTGACATCGTCCGCCGCACCACGCTGATGGTTCGCGACGCGGAAGCAGCGGCGCGCTGGTACGAAAGCGTCTTCGGGATGACGCGGTGGATGGATACGCCGTTCACACTTTCGGGACGACAGCTGGCGGCAGGGAAGAAGGGCGACAGAACCCGGCTCGTCGTCATGAAGTGCGAGCATGACTTCATCGGCATGATCGGCCTGTTGCAATGGGTCGATCCCGTGCTGGACACGCACGCTGAACTGCCCACCCGCATCGCCTTCGGCGCGCCGATTTTCGTGGTGCAGGCGATCGACTGCGCCGCGACGGTGGAACGCGCGCGTATGTTAGGCAGCAGAATTCATGCCGAGCCCGAAAGCTGGACGGTGGTGGGCGCCGACGGGAAGCCCATCGACATGGTAGGAGCAAGCGTGTTCGACCTCGACGGCTATTTCTTCGAAGTGAACGAGCGCTTGTGAGCGGCGTTCGCTTCCAGCGCGGCAACCACGTGGTGTCCAGCCTCGACCGGGCACTGACATTCTATCGCGACGTTCTGGGCTTTGACGTCACGTTCATCCTGCCCGACAATCCTGACAGCTACAGCCGACCGGTCTTTGATATTCCTGACGGCGCCGTAATGCAGTTCTGTGTGCTTTCGACCGCCACTCAAGAGCGCGTGATGGCCTTGACCGAGATCAGGGGCGTGAACCTAACGCCCCTGCCCCACCCCCGCCGCAGTGCGATCGTTTTGGAGATCGATGACCCCGACGCGGTCGTCACGGGTGCACGCGCATTGGGTTTGCAGGTCTATCCAGAGGAAGTGCTGCACACCAAGGACGGTCGTGTCGGCCGCGAAATCGGTATCGCCGATTTCGACGACAACCTGGTCGTGATCTACAAGATCACTGGAGATGCCACTTGAACTGGCCGAAATCGTCGCGTGCGTGGATGATGACTGTGCTGCTGACGCTCGCCTATGTCTTGAGCTACGTCGACCGCTCGATCCTGGGGCTGCTGATCGAGCCGATCAAAGCCGATCTCAATTTGAGCGATGCCGAACTGAGCCTGATCATGGGCCCCGCTTTCGGACTGGTCTATGCCGCGATGGGCCTTCCGCTGGGCTGGCTTGCCGACCGCGGCAGGCGGACGTGGATCGTTGCGGCAGGCATCGCACTCTGGAGCGTCGCAACCGGGGCGTCGGGACTGGCGCGCGATTTCTGGCATCTGTTCGCAGCACGGATGGGCGTCGGCATCGGAGAGGCAACGCTATCGCCCTGCGCCATGTCGATGATCGGCGACAGTTTCCCGCCCGAGCGGCGCGGCAAGCCGGTGGCCGTCTATTCGGCAGCACTGGCGCTCGGATCGGGGATCGCGTCGCTGATCGGTGCGGGCGTGCTTGTCTGGGCAAAGACGTCTTCAGGCCTGACATTGCCCGTCGTCGGTGCGATACGTCCTTGGCAATTCGCATTTTTCCTCGTCGGCGCGCCGGGGCTTCTCCTCGCAATTGCCTTCGTCCTGCTGCGCGAGCCTCCTCGCCAGCCCGTGACTGACTCAGCGCTCGGGGCGGGGGGCTTCGGGCCGACGCTCGCGTATGTCTGGCACAGGCGCGGGGCGTTCCTCGGCCTGACTGCGATGGTCGCGGTGATGACCACGATTGCGTACTCGCACGGCTTCATGCCCTCGGTATTCGTTCGAAGCTATGGCTGGGAGGCGAAGGACTATGCAATCGCCAACGCGGTGATCACGCTTTCGGTCGGCCCGGCCACGATTGCGGTGATCGGGACGATGGCCGATCGCTGGCGAAAAGCGGGGGCCGCCGACGCTCCCTTCGGGCTCCTCGTCACGGCATTTTGCGTGATGGTCCCCGTCGCCATCGCACAGCCGCTGATGCCGAGCGCCGCCTTGTCGCTGATCTTCGTGGGCTTTTCGACGATGGCCATCGGTGCCGTGACGGCAGCGGGCATCATCGCCTTGCTCGACATCGCGCCGTCGAACGTGCGCGGGCAGATCGTGGCGCTTTACTACATGACGATCAGCCTCGCCGGACTCGGCCTCGGTCCCACGACGGTCGGGTTCCTTTCGACCAAAGTGTACGGTGAGAGCCATTTGAATTGGGCCGTCGGATCGGTCCCCTTGCTTTACGGGGCAATGCCGTTGCTGCTTATTCCCCTCGTTCGACGATCCTATGTTCAACAACTTGCTCAACTCCGTGCGGCCACGGTTTGAGAGCCGACCACCAGCAGGAGGCACTGTGGAAGTGACACGAACAGCCCGCATCACCGGTCATGGCGGACCGGAGGTTATTGAGTGGGTCGATTCAGATTTGTCCCCTCCCGGCACGGGAGAGGTGCGCTTCCGCTCAACTGCGGTCGGGCTCAATTTCATCGACACCTATCACCGTCGCGGCATCTATCCAGTGACACTGCCTTCAGGACTGGGACTGGAAGCGGCGGGTGTTATCGATGCCGTCGGCGAAGACACCGGGTTCAGGGTCGGCGACCGCGTCGCCACCTTCGGCCCTGCCCTGGGTGCCTATGCGGCCGAACGCAATATCGCCGCTTCGTCGCTGTTCCGAATCCCCGACGACATTTCAGATGACATTGCTGCGGCCGCCTTGCTCAAGGGCTGCACCGCTGAATTCCTCGTCGAACGATGCGCAAAGGTTCAGGCGGGGATGACGGTGCTTGTCCACGCCGCTGCGGGGGGCGTCGGACTGCTTCTCGTGCAATGGCTGAAACATGTGGGTGCGACGGTGATCGGAACCGTTTCGACCGTCCAAAAGGCGGAAACGGCAACGGCGGCCGGGGCGGACCACGTGATCCTTTACACCGAGCAAGCTGTCGCACCCCGAGTTCGCGAATTGACAGATGGAGCAGGCGTTCG
>JANMKS010000287.1:0-1751 GCA_031372155.1 Sphingomonas sp. | reverse complement strand
CGATCTGATCGATCCGGTCGACCTCGCAGATGATCTCGGCAACCCCGGCGGATTTGGCGCGGCGCACCGCCTCGACCACCCCGCCCGCGACGAGGACGTGGTTGTCCTTGATCATCGCGGCGTCCCACAGCCCCATCCGGTGGTTCTGCGCCCCGCCGGTGCGCGTCGCGTATTTTTCGAGGTGGCGCAGGCCGGGAATCGTCTTGCGGGTATCGAGCAGTGTCGCATTGCCTGCCATCGCTTCGACATACCCTCGGGTCATCGTCGCAATGCCCGAGAGGTGCTGAACGGTGTTGAGCGCGCTGCGCTCGGCGGTGAGCATCGCGCGAGCATTGCCTTCGAGCCGCATCAGGTCCGACCCGGCAAGGACCTGCGCGCCGTCCTCCACCAGCACTTCGATTCGCATCGCCGGATCGAGCGTGCGGAAGATTTCTGCGGCGATTCCCAGCCCGCAGACGACGATCGAATCGCGGCTGTCCATCACGCCCGAGAACCGCGCGTCGGCGGGAATCACGCTTTCGCTGGTCACGTCATGCCCGCCCCCGGGAAGCCCCCCGCCCAGATCTTCGGCAAGCGTGGCGGCAACGAACGCGTGAAGGTCGAAGCCGGGGAGCGTGAAAACGGTCATGGCGAGAGAACTTCCAGGCCGTGTCGCTTTCCCGCAGCGATCAAGGCTTTGTCGCCAGTGGCGAGCGGCAATCTGCGCCGTAATGCAAGCTCGAGGTAGGCCGCGTCGTAAAGAGTCAACGCTTCGTCGCGCGCCAGGACCGACGTTGCACTCCAGGCGTGAAGCGAGGTTTCGTCGTCGTCTTCAACCGACAATCCGTTTAGCCGGGCAATGGCGTCAGCGACGAACGCTTCCTCGCACCGCTTGCGGCGTACGGCCATCCGCAGCGCGTTGGCCACCTCAAGCCGCCAGATCGTCGGCACTACCGCTCCATCACGGACCGTGCGTGCAAGCACTTCATCGGCGGCGGGCGTTGCTTCGTGTTCAAACTGCCATGCAAGGGCCATCGAAGCGTCCACGACGATCAACAGCCCGGCCGTCCTTCGTTGATGAGATCGCGGATTGACAGCCCATCCAGCCGAACGCCCTTCCGCGCTGCGATGATTGCTTCGGCTGCCGCGAGAGCGTCTTGCCGCTTGGCCAACTTCGCCTCGTCACGTCGGATCACGATGTTGCCATCGATCGATTCGACTTCGACCGCCTCACCATCGCTCAGACCCGCAATTCGCGCGACATCGGCGGGGACGCGCACGGCGAGACTCTTGCCCCAAGTTCCGACGATGGCCTTTGTCATTTACCGCGCTCCTCAGGAATATCCCTACATATCCCAAGGGGCAGCAACGTTCAATGCACGAACCGCGCGACGACATCGCGGTAGCTGCGTGAGACTTTCACCTGCGCGCCCGAATCGAGCACCAGAAAGCACTCGCCGTTGGTGTGTGGCTTGACCTGGCGAACCTGGTTCAAATTGACGATGGTCGAGCGGTGGACCCGCTGGAACACCCGCGGATCGAGACGGCGTTCGAGGTCCTTCATAGTTTCGCGCAGGATCAGCGAATTGTCGCCGGTATAGATGCACATGTAGTCGCCCGCAGCCTCGATATGCTCGATCGAATCGACATCGACGCGGAAAATCTGGCCGCGATCCTTGATGTTGATCAGCTTTTCGAAGCGGCTTGCGGCCTCCTCTTCATCGGGCATCTGATCGTAGGCATCGGGAGCGACTTCGGCGAGCACGGTCTTG
>JANMKS010000275.1:0-5672 GCA_031372155.1 Sphingomonas sp. | reverse complement strand
CGCCCTAATAATCTGACGGGTAATTTTGGCGTCACCCTGAACGACGACACGGCGTCGATGGTCCTGATCGAACCCGAGCATAGTCTTTCGATCCGCGGCGATGCGAACGCAGCAGCGGTCGGGTTGCTCGGACTGTCGCTTTCGATTTCGACGGCAATGATCGCTTTCGGGCCGACGCAGGCACTGCTGACGTTCCTGCCGTTGCTGATGTGGGCCTCCGCTTCGATTATTGCCTTTCTGCTCGCCGACCGTCTTCTCATCCGCCCCTTGCGGCAATTGCGTCTCGCTGTCGCGGACCATGCGCCCGGTGCGGCCTTTGTATTTCCCAGCGCGCGCACGCCCGCACGCGAGATCCGCGAGCTTGGCGATACCTTTGTTGAATCCGGGGAAGCGATTGTGGCCCGCGAGGCGAGCCTGGCAAAAGCACTCGCCGACCAAACGCGGGCCACTCGCGAAGTGCACCACCGTGTTAAGAACAATCTTCAGGTGGTCGCCAGCCTGATTTCGCTGCATGCGCGCAGCGCAGGTTCCCCCGACGCTGCGAACGCTTTTGCGGTCATTCAGCGTCGGGTCGACGCGCTCGCGATCGTCCACCGGAACCACTATGCAGAACTCGATTCGGGCGGCGGCATTGAAGTCCGCGCACTGTTGAGCGAGCTCGCGGCAAATCTTCGTGCGAACGCGGGCGAGGGTGCGTCACCGCCGATTTCAATCGGCTCCCCACTGGCTCAGGTCACTCAGGATACGGCCGTTGCCGTCGCCTTCCTGCTGACCGAACTCGCCGAACTGTCGATGACGCTCGACGCATCTGCGCCGATCACGATCGAGGTCAAGGCCGTTGAGGACAATCCGGAGAAGGCCTTCCTCAGACTGACGTCGGCGGCGCTCCGGTCGGGCGATGCAATGGAAGCGACGCTGGCGGCGCGTTATGCCCGCATTCTCGAAGGGCTCTCGCGCCAGCTCCGCTCACGCCTCGAACGGCAACCGGAAATTGGCAGTTTCGCAATAGAGTTTCCGCTGCTTTCGCCGCGCCAAGAAAAATGAAAATTTTTCTCATGTGCCGGGAACCGTTCCAGCGATGACCCGTTTGTATCTTCGGACAGCGACCTTTTGCCCCCCCGCTCTCGCTGTCCGGAACAAGGGCCCGAAGACGTAGCCATCCCCCCCGGCGCGTTTTCGGGCCCAATTTTTTTCAGCCACGGAGTCGAATCATGACCAAGCGCATTCTTACCACCGCCATCCTCGCAAGCCTGGCTTTCACCACAGCCTGCAACACCGTCCGTGGTGCCGGTCGTGACGTGGAGTCGGTTGGAACGGCAGTCGAGAAGACCGCGAACTAGACCACTTCGGCCTTCTGCTCGCGTTCGCGCCGCCGCTGTGTGAACCACGTTGCGATCAGCGTGAACTCATAGAGAATGCACAGCGGCACTGCGAGCAGAAGCTGCGACCCGATGTCAGGGGGTGTCAGCACCGCCGCAATGGCGAAGGCACCGACGATCGCATAGCGTCTCGCGCCGACAAGCTGTTGGCGCGAGACGATACCGACCGCTTCAAGCAGCATCAGAAGCACCGGCAGCAGGAATGAAAATCCAAAGCCGAACATGAATTGCATGACGAACTTCAAGTAGCTGCCGACGTCGGGAAGCGCCTGTTGCGTCACACCGCCAAGGTCGCCCTGAAAGCCGAGCAGGAATTTCAGCGCGAGCGGAATTGCCACGAAATAAGCGAGGCTTGCTCCCGCCGTGAACAGGAACGGCGTTGCGAGCATGAAGGGCAAGAGTGCCCGGCGCTCCTTTTTGTAAAGCCCCGGTGCCACGAACAGCCAGATCTGGTTGGCGATAATCGGCGATGCGATCATCATCGCCGCAAAAAAAGCGACTTTCAGTTCGACGAAGAAGCCGCCGTAGATTTCTGTATTGATGAGCGTTTTCTGCCCCGCATATTGAAGCGGTGCGACCAGCAGCGACAGGATATGGCGCGCAAAATAGACGCACGCCGCAAAAGCACCGGCAAGCGCGAGCACCGACCAAAGCAGGCGTCTCCGCAATTCGATCAAATGGTCGAGCAGCGGTGCCTTGCTGGCGTCGATTTCGCTGGGCGCAACGTCTTCGGCCACTTCGCTCACACCGGTTTTTCTTCGGCGACGGGCAATGTTGTGTCAGCAGTCGGTGGATCGAGAGCGGGAGGTGCGTGGGCAGCCATGATCCGCGCGTTCTCCTCTTTCCACTTTTTCTCCATCTCCTCGAGCTCGGCCTCTCGCATCATAGTGTCGAAGCCGCTTCGGAAATGACGCACCATGCCGCGCGCCTTGCCGACCCACTGCCCGACGACACGCATCGCGCGCGGAAGATCCTTTGGTCCGATGACCACCAACGCGACAAGCGCCACGAGCAGTAATTCGGTCGGAGCTACGTCGAACATCGGGGGATCACATCAACTCTCCGTTCGCGCCGCGAACGTCGGAAGGAACGGGAAAGCAGGCCGGATTTACGACGCCTGCGCATCCTTTGCGGTCGCCGCCTTCTGGGCTTCATGTTCGGCGATGATGTCCGCCGCCGTGCGCCCTTCGATCAGCGTCGTCGTCGGCTTGACGGGCGTGGAGGCCGCCGCTTCCTCTTCGTCGGTCATGCCCTTTTTGAAGCTTTTCAGCCCCTTGGCGACATCGCCCATCATGTCCGAAAACCGACCCTTGCCGAACAGCAAGAGTACGATGATGCCGACGATCAGCCAATGCCAGAGGCTCAGGCCACCCATGTCGATTCTCCTTTGAACTCGAATGCCATTTAGTCTTCTTCGTCGCCCAATTCCAGTTCACCCGCGAAATCATCCTGGGAAACCGGGTCGAGCAGCCCGGCGGCACGAAGATCGTCGATTCCGGGCAGGTCTCTGCGGTGGGTCAGACCGAAATACGTAAGAAAGTCCGCGGTGGTTGCAAAAATAACCGGGCGACCGGGAACTTCGCGACGGCCGGCGGGCGCAATCCAGCCCGCCTCCATCAGCACATCAAGCGTCCCGCGCGAAATCTGTACGCCACGAATGGCCTCGATTTCGGCGCGACTGACGGGTTCATGATAGGCGATGATAGCAAGCGTCTCGACCGCCGCTCGACTCAATCGCCGCGCGACCTCGTGCGTTTCACGGAGCAGATGCGCCATTTCGGGCGCTGTCTGAAAGTGCCAGCGACCGCCACGTTCGACCAGATTGATACCCCGGCCCGCATAGGATTGAACGAGTTCATCCAGCGCCGAAGCTACGTCATCAACATCGAGGCGACGGGCGATTTCGCCGCTGGAAATGGGGTCCGCACTGGCAAAGACAAGCGCCTCGACTGCCCGGGCAAGATCCGAAATCATCTGGCCCAAAATCACGCGGCCTTCACCAGAATTGGCCCGAACGGCGCATCCTGCCGCAAATCGAGTGCGCCGCGCCTTGCCAGCTCGAGTGTGGCAACCACCGTCGAAGCCAGCGCGGAGCGCCTGAAGTCGGGTGCCCCCTCGCGCGGCAGGAAAGCGGCAATCGCCGTCCAGTCGGAATAACCGCCGATCATCGCTGCGATCCGGCGCATTGCCGCTTCGAGTGTCAGCACTGGCCTTGGCGAGACTTGATGCAGGACCGGCGCGGTCCGGGCACGAACGCGACCGTATGCACCCAGCAGATCATAAACGGTCGCGGACCAGGTCACGTGACGGTCGCTCTTCAACCCCTCGGGCGAACGCCGCATGAAGACGTCACGGTCGATGCGGTCGCGCGCCATCAATCGCGCACCGGCATCGCGCATCGCGTCGAGCCGCCGCAGCCGTTGTTGCAGACGGAACGCCAGTTCGTCGGGGTTCGGGTCGTCCTGTTCGGCCCTGGGCAGCAGCAGGCAGGACTTCAGATAGGCCAGCCACGCCGCCATCACGAGGTAATCGGCGGCCTGCTCCAGCGCTATGCTATCCGCACGTTTCAGATAGTCGACATATTGGTCGACGAGCGCAAGCATCGAGATTTCGCGCAAATCCACCTTTTGCGCGCGTGCCAGTGCGAGCAGGAGGTCGAGCGGCCCTTCCCATGCGCCGAGATCGAGCGTGAGCGCCGCCTCAGACAAGCGCCAGCAATTCGTCGCGCCGCGCCATCAGTTCGGAAAGCTCGGCAACGTCGTCGCGACGTTCGACGGTCGCCATAGCCGCTGCCAGACGCTCCGCCCCCCGGACAGTGATGTCGGGGAGCCGATCGACAATCGCGACCATCTCATCCATCCGGCCCCAGCAATTGAGCGCGACATCGCACCCGGCCGCGACGCAGCGCACGGCCCGATCGGGAACGTCGCCCGACAGTGCCTTCATGTCGAGGTCGTCGCTCAGCAACAGCCCGTCAAAGCCGATGCGTCCCCGAATGATTGTCTCGATGACGGTCGGGGACATGGTGGCGCAACGGTCGGCGTCCCACGCTTCGAATATGATATGTCCGGTCATCCCGATCGGCGCGGCGTTGAGCCGTTCGAACGGGGCCATATCGATGGCAAGCTCTTCGTCGGATGCGGACACGACGGGCAGGTCGTGGTGACTGTCGACGATGGCGCGTCCCTGCCCCGGCATGTGCTTGACCACGCCCACGACGCCGCCTTCGCGCAATCCGTCAAGAACGTGCCGCCCGAGCGATGCGACTCGCATCGGATCACCGCCGAGCGCGCGGTCGCCGATGGCGGGATGCGTCAGCTCGTTCCGGACATCGAGCAACGGCAGGCAATCGACGTTGATCCCCACTTCGCTCAGCATCAGCCCCAGCGCCTTCGCATTCAGCCGCGCCGCCTGCATCGCCGAAATCGGGGCCAGATCGTAAAGTGCATCGAACGCCGACCCCGCCGGAAATGCGGGCCATTCGGGCGGTCCCATGCGCGAGACCCGGCCGCCCTCCTGATCGATCAGGATCGGGACGTCGTGGCGCCCCACCAATGCACGCAGATTGTCTGTCAAAGCGAGAACCTGCGCCCGGTCGACGCAGTTGCGTTTGAACAGGATGAAGCCGACGGGGTCGGCGTCGCGAAACAAGGCGCGCTCGTCCGCGCTGAGGGTCGGCCCGCCAAGGCCGAATATGACGGGTTTCATGCCCTCACCCTAGCGGCAACCGCGCCTCAGTTCACCAGCAAACAATTCTCGCCCGCAATCTTGAGTTTGCTACAGATCGTTCCCGCCTGATCGCCGGCATTGGCGCGCAACCGGTAAAAGGTCGTGCCGTTGACCTGCGCCGGAATGACCGTCTTCGACAGCGCCGACAAATACGCAAAGCGCTTGGCCAGCGAAGTCCACGCGGCGTTGGCCTGCGCCTCCGAATTGAACGAGCCGAGCTGGACGAGCGAACCCTCCGGAGCCGCGAGTCCTTTGCCCGCCACTGGCCGTGCCGGTGGCGGCGCCACCAGCTTGCCGCCCGAAACCGGAACCGACGCAGTCGCGACCGGCTTTGCGAGCGGCGCAGGCTTCACCTTGGTCAGCTTTGCACCCGTGACCGGTGCTTCGGGTCCGGCATTCAGGTCGATCGTTCCGTTTGCCTCGGCCCCTTCGGACGCTGCGAAGGCGCTGTCGCCCTGCCCTTCGACTTTCATGCCGCCGGGCGTATCGGGCTTCACCTTGTAATCGCCGGGCTGTGCCGCGATCAGCTTGCCGTCGCCCTTCAGCCCCGTATCCTGGCTGCGC
>JANMKS010000273.1:0-1838 GCA_031372155.1 Sphingomonas sp. | reverse complement strand
AACCCCGCTGCGGATGGGCTGCGTCTCCAGTGACTTTCGCACCCGCTCGCAGACGACCCGTGCGGCATCGATATCCACACCCTGAAACAAGATGGCGAACTCCTCGCCGCCGATGCGCGCAACCAGGTCGCTCGACCGGATGTGCCGGCGAACGATGGCCGCGACCGCCTGAAGCACGTGATCGCCAGCACCGTGACCGTAAGAATCGTTGATCGCCTTGAAATGATCGAGGTCGATCATGGCCAGCGTTGCCGAAGCATCGGCGCCGCTCGATGCCAGGATGTCGTCGAGCCGCTTGTCGAAGGTGCGCCGGTTGGCGATGCCGGTCAAAGGATCGTTTGCCGCCGCTTCCTGCAACAACAGTTCGGCGTGCTTGCGCGCGTGGATGTCGCGTATCGCGCTGACGACGCCATTGACCCGTCCATCAGTGCCGATCGCCGCACGCGTGTGCGTTTCGAACCAGTGCCGTGTTCCGTCCGCACGCGCTGCACGATGCTCGACGGTAAATGCCTGCGCCGGGTCCGCAAGCGCCGCCAGATGCGCGGCCCGCACCGCCAGCATGTCTTCGGGGTCGATCAACTCGTTGGCATTGCGTCCGATCAATTCGTCCGGATCGAACCCGCCGATCTGTCGGATCGAAGGCGAGGCATAACGGATCGTGCCGTCGGGTGCGACGTCGAGCACGATGTCGGTCGTGTTTTCGACTATGAAGCGATACTTTCTCTCGCTGTCTTGCAAAGCCGAAGCCAGTGACCGTCGTCGGGCAAGCTCGCCCGAGATGGGAAGCGCAATCAGGAACGTGACCGCCAAATAGAACTGAAAGAATTGCAGGCGAAAGCCGTTGTCGACGGCGATCAGGTTGATGGGACCGCTCCCCTCCATCGTGAAGAACCCGCCTATCAGCGCGACGAGGATCATGGCGAATCCGACGCCCAGACCACCGAGCCGGAACGTGACGATCAGGACGGGCAATATCGGCAGGAACAGGATCGGCAGGCGACTTTGCCCGAATGTCAGCGCGGTGACACCGGCGACAAGCGCGAGCAGCAGGATGATTTCGACGCGCGACGATCGCTCTTCTTCCCGCGCATCGTGGGTTCCCAGCCAGGTCAGCAAGGGTAGGCAGATGACCGTGCCCAAACCGTGGCCGACGACCCAATCGGTCGCGACCGCGAAAAGGTCGCGGTCGAGCATGTAGGCTGCGAGCGAAGCGCCGACGGCGGCGCTCGCGATCGGGGCCACGACTCCGGCGACGAGTGCAACGCCAAAGACCCGTGGCATCGATCCGAACACATCGCCTTCGCCCGCAAATCGGCGCAGCAGAAACGCCGCAAGGACGGCCTCGCCTATGTTCGCGACGGCAAGAAGCGGCGCGACGATCGCCAGCGGACCGAAAAGTACCGAAGCGAATATGCTCGCGACGAACGTCACCGCGACGGGCGCATGCCATTCGCGCATCGGAAGCCGGAGCAGAGTAGCGAGCAGCGGCGCATTCGCGATCCACAGCAATGCGACCCCGCTGTTCAGTCGGGTAAGCGAAATGGCCGCCGCCGCCGCTGCAAAATAAGCGAGGCCGAGGAGCAAATTGGATCTGATCGTGTTGGAACCGGCCATGTTACCCCTGCAGTTGAGAGGGTTAACGGCAGGCGCGCGCGATCATTAAGTATATTGCGGGATGGGGACGCGATATATCAGAGCTTACGCCCGATCAGCTCCTTCATGATCTCGTTGGTGCCGCCGAAAATCCGGGTCACTCGGGCACCTCGCCACATCTTGGCAATCGGATATTCGTTCATATAACCGGCACCGCCGTGCAATTGCAGGCACTTGTCCATGAC
>JANMKS010000267.1:0-1682 GCA_031372155.1 Sphingomonas sp. | reverse complement strand
GGCGGTATCGCGGACCATCCGCTCGTGATCATCGAGCTGGTCGTCGATCCCCAGGGCATCTTCCCAATCGAACGGCTGGATGACGGGCTCGCCCACTATTGCTCTCCGCGAAATTATGAGGTGAAAATCGCGGGTTCCTTAGCCGTGTCGACTAAGCCGCGCCACCCCCGCCGGGCGCTGCGACCTTGCCCGAGCCGCCAAAGCTGCGCTTTAGCGCCAGCGTGAAGCTGACGTGCGAATTGCGTTCGCGGAACTCATCCAGCGACGGATCGGGGAACGACCGGTTGGGGAAGGTGAATTCGCGACCTCTGAGGCCGCGCGTGTTGAACAAATTGTTGACCTGGAATGTCGCCGTGGTTCGCGGGCTCGGACGATATTCGACGAACGCGTTACCAAAGATCCCGCCATTGTAGGGCGTATCGATTTCGTCCGAGCGAAAGAACGAAAAGCGCGCGCGGTCGCTGACGTCGAAGCCGTAAGAGAATTTGCCGATATCGCGGCGAAACTCGGCACTCCACTGCCATTCGGGATAGAAACCGGTGAAGTTGCGAGTGTCGCCCGAGACTGGGTCTTCGACCCGGCTACGCTGCAGCTGGCCATTGACCTTTAGGCGCCCGCCCTTGATCCCGAAGCGGTCGAGCGGGGCATCGATCGCCAGCGCGACGAAGCCGCGCGTTCCGGTCCCGATATTGCCCGGCGCGTCAAACCCATCCTCGGTCAGGATACGGTCCTGAAGCAACTCGATCCGGTCATAGCCGGCGTCGAGCTTGATAAGCCCGGTCTTGAACAACGGATGGTCGAGCGTCGCCCTTATTTCCCACGCGCGTTGCGGCAGCAGGTTGGCGTTGCCACCATTGACCCGATCGTTGCTCAATTCGGCGGCGCTGATGAAGTCGAAGAAGTCGAGCTGGGCGACGCTTCGCCGCGCGGTGAATTGCGAATGCCAGTCGCCGCCCGGCTTCCAGTCGAGCGTCAGGCTAGGCTTGAGGAACCTGAGTGAGCGATCCGCCATCGTGTCACCGCGCACCTTGAGGCTCGACAATTCGTAATTGAGACCGGCGTCGATCCTGAACTTGGGGGAGACCTGCTTGCCAGCCTTCACATAGACTTCGCCACGCGTCTCTTTGACCGTTGCATTGTCGATCGGCAGATCGATCCGGTCGCGCGCGCCATTCGGGCCGAGCACGAACAAATTATTGGTATAATCGAGCGTGTTGAGCGCGACTTCGGCCCCAGTCTCGACAGAGAAACCGCGCAGGTTGGCCCGTGTCCAGTTGAGCCGTCCGATCGTTTCATTGCGCTGCGACTGCGATCCCTGTTCGAACCCGCCGACCACTTCGCCTGCGTCGCGCACCTCGACTGTGTCGAGATTCTCGCGCTTGCGTCGGTTCGCGAGTGCGACCAATTTGATCGCGCCCCCCGCCAGCGGTCGGCTGATGTCGCCGCCAATCTCGTAACCGGGGGAATTGGCGGTCAGGTACAGGCGGTCGTCGCGCGCCGGTCCATCCGCCGGATAGACTCGATTGACCTGGTCGAAATCTTCCGTGAACTTCTGGAACCGCGCGTTGAGATGGATCGCCTTGTCGGGTGCTTGCTCGAGCGACCAGCCCGCCGACACATAGGGGCTGTGCGGGCGATAATGATTGAGCTTGCGGCGTTTCTCGAACAATTCGCCAGTCACC
>JANMKS010000264.1:0-6015 GCA_031372155.1 Sphingomonas sp. | reverse complement strand
GTTATTGCCAAGATGTTCCAGCGCGAGCCAGCGATACAGGCACGCCGCGACCTGCGCCGTTTCAAGCAGTTGATGGAAACCGGCGAAATCGCGACGTCGTCATGGACGCGCGCGCAACTAACCGAAGAGAAGGAATAATCGATGCGCGCACTAACCTGGCACGGCAAGCACGACGTCCGCGTCGATACGCATCCGGATCCTGAAATCCTGAACCCGCGCGATGCGATCATCAAGATCACGTCGGCGGCGATCTGCGGGTCCGATCTGCATCTTTACGACGGATATATTCCGACGATGAAGTCGGGTGACATCCTTGGCCACGAGAATATGGGCGAGGTTGTCGAGGTCGGGCCCAAGAGCACGTTGAAGAAAGGGCAGCGCGTCGTCGTGCCCTTCACTATTTCGTGCGGACACTGTTTTCATTGCGGCAAGCAGCAGTATTCGGCGTGCGACAACGGCAATCCGGCGGACAACCAGGACATCGGCGAGACGCTTTATGGGCAGCCGATGCCCGGGCTGTTCGGCTATAGTCACCTGACGGGTGGTTACGCAGGCGGTCAGGCCGAATATCTCCGCGTGCCGTATTCTGATGTCGGCCCCATCGTGATTCCCGACGGCCTCGACGATGACGAGGTTCTGTTCCTGTCCGACATCCTGCCAACGGGCTGGATGGCGGCCGAAAACGCCGATATCGAGCCGGGCGATACCGTTGCCGTGCTCGGCTGCGGTCCGGTCGGACTGTTTGCTGTGCAGTCGGCCTTCCTGCTGGGTGCCGAGCGCGTGATCGCTGTCGATCACTTCCCCCACCGGTTGGAGCTTGCCAAAAAGTTCGGCGCAGAGACAATCAACTTCGAGCACACCAAGGTTCATGACGCACTTATCGAGCTGACCGGCGGGATCGGTCCCGACGCCATAATCGATTGCGTGGGGCTCGAGGCGCATGGCTTCTTTGTCGATAACGTGGTCGATCAGATCAAGGCGACGCTGTTTCTGGGCACCGACCGGACACATTCGATCCGCCAGGCGATTGTTGCCACGCGCAAGGGCGGGCGCGTGTCGATGCCTGCGGTCTATGGCGGTATCGTCGACAAGTTTCCGTTGGGTGCTTTCATGGAGAAGGGGCTGACGCTGAAAACCGGTCAGACGCATGTCCAGCGCTACACCGAAGCTTTGCTCGCGGCGATCATGGACAAGAAGATCGATACGACGTTCCTGATCAGTCACCGCATGGCGCTCGAAGATGCGCCGAAGGGCTACAAGATGTTTCACGACAACCAGAACGAGACGACCAAGATCGTTCTCAAACCCGGCATGGCCGCCGCAGCTTAGGAGTTTCTGAAATGCCAGATCGCAAATTCGCTATCGTCACCGGCGCGTCGACCGGCATCGGTTTTGAGCTCGCGAGCATTGCGGCCGAAGACGGTTATGACTTGCTCGTCGTCGCCAACGAACCCTTGATCGATGCAGCCGCCGCCGACTTCAAGAACCATGGGACGGACGTGCGTTCGGTCGAGGTGGACCTGTCGACCTTCGAGGGCGTCGATCGCTTGCTGGCGGCCGCAGAGGGTCGGCAGATCGACCTGCTGTGCGCGAACGCAGGTCACGGGCTGGGAAGGGCGTTCCTTGGCCAGGAGGTCAGCGAGTGGCGTCATGTCATCGATACCAACATTACCGGCACAACGTACCTGCTTCAGAAGGTGCTGAACCAGATGACCACCCGCGGCGAGGGCAAGGTGCTGGTGACCGGTTCGATCGCCGGTCACATTCCGGGCAGCTTCCACGCAGTCTACAACGGCACCAAAGCCTATGTAGACAATTTCACCGATGCACTTCGCAACGAATTGAAGGATTATGAGAATATCACGTTGACGACTTTGAAGCCGGGTGCAACCGAAACCGAGTTTTTCGACCGGGCGGACATGATGGATACCAAGGTCGGGACGATGGAAAAGGCTGACGCCGCGAAGGTCGCAAGAGACGGCTGGGACGCGCTGATGGCGGGCAAGTCCGATGTCGTCTCCGGAATGATGAACAAGCTTCAGGTTGCTGCGTCAGGAGTGCTTCCGCCCGAAATGCTCGCGGAGTCGCATCGCAAGCAGGCCGAGCCCGGAACGGCCGAATAGCCGCGTACCTTCAGGTCGTGCGTCGAACGAGCTTTCCAAGGCGTTCGCGCGCGACCAGCCCGGCCGTAGCAAGCCCGAACAACAGCATCATGGGTGGTGCCGGAACCGGATGCGGGTCGCCGCTGCTCCCGGTGTGCCCGCCCGAGGACGTGCTCGATCCGTGCCCGCCCGAAGACGTGCTCGATCCGTGACCGCCTGACGACGTGCTAGATTCGTGACCGCCTGACGACGTGCTAGATTCGTGGCCACCGGTGGAGGTATTGCCACCCGAGGTGCTCGAGCTTGTCGACGACGAGGTCGAGACGTTGCCGCTCGACGATGACGTCGAGGACACGTTTCCGCTCGACGAGGATGTCGACGACACGTTACCCGAAGAGGACGATGTCGACGAGACGTTACCGCTAGAGCTGCTTGTGGATGAGCCCCCGGTCGAGCTGCTGGTAGAGGAGCCGCCGGTGGAGGAGCTGGTGGAAGATCCTCCCGTTGATGTCGATGAACCGCCGGTACTGGTCGACGATCCACCTGTGGAGCTTGTCGACGACACACCGCCCGACGTGCTCGAAACCCCGCCCGTGGAAGTGGAACTTCCGCCTGAACCACCAGAAGATGTCGAGGACGAGCTGCCCCCCGAACCGCCCGAGGACGTGGAGCCGCCGCTGCTCGTCGAAGAAACGACGATGCCGCCGCCGCCGCTGCCGCCCCCAAAGAACCCGCCTGCGAAGAAGCCTCCACCAAAGCCGCCATACCCGCCCGATCCTCCGACGACGACAGGGATGCTGCCGCCCTGTTCACGGGCATAGGCGGACTCTTGCGGCATCATCGGGGGCAGATAGGCGGGCGCAGGTACGGCACGGCTTGTAACGGTCGTGACCGCCGTACTGCCACCGGTCGCGCAGGCATATCGCGTGGTGTTTGTCCGGATGCGTTTCGCAACGCGCCTGGCGTCAAAGCGACGTATCGCGACTCCTGGCCTTGCGACGCGCTTCTTGACCTTATGGCGCTCGGTTTGAGCGGCCCGCGGCTGTTGCGCCACGTGCATGGCGCCACCGCCCAGGATCGCGCCGCCGCATGCACAGGCGCAGAGCTTTGCAAGAGCCATCTTCACAGACATTTTGTCATCCTGTTCGCGTGTCCGCAAAACGTTGCGGTCACGCCTCTGTCGTCCACCGTGCAGACATTCGCGCCAGGTGCAAGCCGGTTAACCTTCTATTTACCTATTCCGCCGTGCCGTACGACGCTGTTTCCGGAACGCTTGCGGTTAATGTTTCATTTAGGGGCTGTTTTGCATAGGTTTTGTTCTGAAGAGTCGTGTCCTTGTGCCGCGTTTTCGGCATGGCTATAGGCCCGCCTCATAAGTTCGACGCGAGACCGGATGGTTGAAGCGATCGAGCACATAAGGAGAGAGCAATGGCCACTTTGGTGGAGCGAGCGGGGCACCATGACGACCATCGGGCGGGGTTTATGAGTGCAGCAAACGATGAGTATCGGCCGTCGGCCGAGGAACAATTCATGGGAGAGCGGCAACTCGCCTATTTTCGGGACAAGCTGTATGCGTGGAAGGACGCCTTGCTGCGCGAGGGGCAGGACACGCTTGCTACACTTCAGAACGAGCCTCTGCGTGAACCCGACATCACCGATCGCGCTTCCAGCGAGACCGACTGGTCCATTGAGCTTCGGACACGCGATCGTCAGCGCAAGCTGATCGCAAAGATCGATGCGGCGCTTCGCCGGATCGACGACGGCGAGTACGGGTATTGCGAGGTTACAGGCGAGCCGATCTCGCTGGGCCGGCTCGAAGCGCGGCCGATTGCTACGATGACGCTCGAAGCGCAGGAAAAGCACGAGCGGCAGGAGAAAGTTTCCCGCGACGATTGACGTTTACGATTTCGTATTGCTGCTCTGCGATAGGGTAGTGAGGTTAATAACGGTCGAACCATGCCCACCACTGACAAAACCGCTGCGAAAGATCGCCAGGCCAGCCGTGACAGCCTGTATCTGAATACCGAATTGTTGGTTGAAGACCTCGACGAGGCTTTGATTGCGCGGGTTCGTAATCTTTCGTCGGGCGGCATGATGGTCGAGGGCAACCCGGCACTGCAACTCGGTGTCAAGGTGACTGCTGAATTGCGGGGGATCGGCAGCGTGCCGGGCGAAGTTGTGTGGTCTTCGCCGCAACGCGCGGGTATCGCCTTTGCCGTTGAAGTCGACCCGAAACAGGCGCGGTATCCGCTCGCTCCCAAGACAGAGCGCATCGTTTACGGCAAGCCGTTCGATTACACGAGTCGCCCCGGACTGAAGACTCGCTAGCGAACGAGTCCGGAAAGCGCTTCCTTAAGTCTCAGCTTTTGCTTCTTGAGCGTTGCGATCAGCGACGTATCGGGCATCGGACGGGCGGCTTCGGCGGCGATTTGACGATCGATGCCTGAATGCTTGGCTTGCAGTGCCGAGATGTGTGCGCTGTCCATGTGGCTCGCTCCTCGTGTCCTTTGGGGTCGCGATTGAACCACCGAAAGGCGAATTTGTCTCCCCTGAATCTTCTCAAATCCGGTGGACCGTTGGCGCGAGGCGGCGATAAGGTTTGTAACGGGAGAGGCTATGGACACGATCGGCTTGAACGAACGCCTGAACCACCTGGTCAGTGAGCACGGCGACCTCGACGCTGCGCTCGAGGCGCTCGTCGCCACGGGATCGTCCGATCAGGTCCAGGTCGCACGGTTGAAGAAGCGCAAGTTGCGATTGAAGGACGAAATCGCATCGATTCAGGACAGCCTGCTGCCCGACATCATCGCTTAGCGGGTCGCGGCGCGCAATTGCCGTTTTCGTCGCCGCCCGGCTGTGGCAAGGGTGCGCCATGCTCGCGCGCCGCCTTGTCGATGGACTGTACATGGAAACGATGCTTCTTGCCGATGAAGCACGCAGCTATTTCGACACGGGCGCGCGCGTTGCGCGGGATGCGCTGGCACCGTTGGACCGTGTCGTATTCAGCTGCGAATCGCTGAAGGTCACGACGCGGTTGATGCACGTTATCGCCTGGCTGCTGACCCAGCGCGCCGTCGACGCGGGAGAGATCGGTGCCGACACCGCTCGTCATCCGTCGCGACAGCTTGGTCCATCAGTGCCGAGCGACGACGCCACCCTTCTCAATCTTCCGGCAGAGGCGCGCTCGCTGGTGGCCGCGAGCATTGACCTTTTTCGCCGGGTGGAGCGGCTTGACCGCGGTCTCGGCGATGCTGAACCCGTGCCGAGTCCCGCCCGCTTCCTGCTGCGCCGACTTGAACGGTCGCTCTGAGTGGGCCTGACGGCGCTGGACATACTGGTGTTGCTCACCATTGGAACCGGTGCGGTGCTCGGCTTCACGCGCGGATTCGTGAACGAGGCCGTCTCGCTTGCGGCTTGGGTACTCGCAATACTGGCAGTCAAGTTTCTGCACGCACCCGCGACTGCAATCTTGGCCGCACCTGTGGGAACGACTGCCGGTGCCGCCGTGCTGGCCTTTGCACTGGTCTTCGGAGTCGTGTTCCTGACGGTCAGGCTGGCCGGAAATGCTCTGGGCGCGACAACGCGCGGTTCCCTGCTGGGCCCGTTCGACCGGGTGCTGGGCCTTGGTTTTGGCGCACTGAAGGGCCTGATAGCGGCAACGCTCGTGTTCCTCTTCGTCGTGCTGGTGTTCGACACGCTGAACGGCCGTTCCGCCATTCGACCGACATGGATGGTCGAGTCGCGATCGTTCCCACTGCTGCGCGCAAGTTCGGATGCGATCGTCAATTTCGTGGCACGGCGGCGCGCGCAATGAGTGCGCCGCTCTACACCCTCGAAGTGTTGCGACTTGCGGCCTCGGTTGCCAACTTTCCCCGCCTTGCCAATGCTACGTCAAGTGCGGAGCGCCGTTCGC
>JANMKS010000259.1:0-3823 GCA_031372155.1 Sphingomonas sp. | reverse complement strand
TGCGCGCAGCCCAAACGCGCCAGCCACTTCGCCGACAAAGCTCATCTGAATATCGGCGCCCGACAGCGCGTCGCCGACCAGCCAATCGCGGCCTTCGAGCGACGCTTCGACATAACCCAGATGATTGGCGATCTCGCTGTCGATGCGCGGACCAAGCGGTGCACCCGCGTCACCGAGCCGCGCCACATACATTTTGAGAAGCAGCGGCAGCATCGCCGAACCTTCGGCGTAGTGCAGCCATTGCACATAGGAATCATAGTCGGGCGAGTCGGTTGCGGGTTGAAGCGCGCCGCCGCCATGCCTGCGAGTGAGGTGGTCGATGATCGCCCCCGATTCGATCATCGTGCCATGCTCGTCGGTCAGCACCGGCGACTTGCCGAGCGGATGCACCGCCTTCAGTTCGGGCGGGGCGAGGCGCGTCGTCGCATCGCGCGCATAATGTTCGATTTGATAGGGAAGCCCCAGTTCTTCGAGCAACCAGAGTACCCGCTGTGACCGCGACTCATTCAGGTGGTGGACGGTGATCATGCTGGCTCTCCTGTTGCGCGTTCGCTTCGTGCCGCGTTGGCAGCGGCTTGGCAATTGACCCCGTCGCTGTTGCAGTGCAGCGTAACACCATGGCCTCGTCTTCCCCGATCACGCAAAATCCGGACATCCGTTTTTTGGGCCGCATCCTGGGCGATGTGATCCGCGAACTGGGTGGCGATACGCTGTACCGGCGTACCGAATATATCCGCTCCACGTCGGTCGACCGCCACCGCGGTGTCGCGGGTGAGGTCGACAGCGGGCTCGACGCACTGACGCTCGACGACACGCTGCATTTCGTGCGCGGCTTCATGCTGTTCTCGATGCTCGCCAACCTTGCCGAGGACAGGCAGGGTGTCGCGGCAGAGTCCGGCGCGGACGTCGCCCACGTGGCGGTGCGGCTGGCAGAACATGGCATCGACGGCGATGCGGTCACGGCAATGCTGGCGGACGCGCTGGTGATGCCCGTCCTGACAGCGCACCCGACCGAGGTCCGCCGCAAGTCGATGATCGACCACCGCAACCGGATCGCCGAACTGATGCGACTACGCGATGCAGGTGCAACCGAAACCGAGGACGGCGACGCCGTCGAGGCGGCGATCGCGCGACAGGTTGCGCTGCTGTGGCAGACTCGTCCGCTGCGCCGCGAACGCCTGTATGTTGCCGACGAAGTCGAGAATGCGCTGGCGTGGTTGCGCGACGTGTTCCTGCCGACGCTTCCGGCGCTTTATGCGCGATGGGACCGCGCGCTCGGACACCGTACCGCGTCGTTTCTGAAGGTCGGCAGCTGGATAGGCGGCGACCGCGACGGCAATCCCAACGTCGTGGCTGCATCGCTCGAACTGGCGCTCGGGCGGTCGGCGGAAACGGTTCTGAACCACTATCTCGACGCGGTTCACGCACTGGGCGCCGAGCTGTCGATATCGACCGAGCTTTCCGCCGTGGATCCGCGCGTGCTGGAACTGGCAGAGGCGAGCGGCGATACGGCGGCGAGCCGGTCCGACGAACCCTATCGCCGGGCAGTCTCGGGAATCTACGCACGGCTTTGCGCGACGTATTCCCGGATCACGGGCAAGGCACCTGCGCGACCGTCGGGCTTGTCTGGGGAGCCGTATGACGACCCACGGGCGCTTCGCAGCGACCTGCGCGACGTCGCGCGCGCGCTAAGCCGTGGCCCGCTGGCCACGGGCGGGGCGCTTGGTCGATTGATACGTGCAGTCGACGTGTTCGGCTTTCACCTGGCGACCCTCGACCTGCGTCAGAACAGCGACGTGCACGAGCGGGTCGTCGCCGAACTGTTGCGCGTTGCGAAGGTCGAGGCGGATTATGCCGCGCTCGACGAACCGGCGCGCGTGACCCTGTTGCGGCGCGAACTGGCAAGTCCGCGCCCGTTGTCAGGTCCGCATTTGAGTTACGGCGAGGAAACGACGTCCGAAATGGCGATCTTTGCCGCCGCTGCGGCGGCAAAGGCGCGCTACGGCGACGGTGCAATCGCGCGCGCGATCATATCGAAGGCCGACAGTGTTTCGGACCTGCTCGAAGTCTATCTGCTGTTGAAGGAAGCGGGCCTCTACAAGGCGGGCGAAACCGCGATCATGGTCGTACCGTTGTTCGAAACGATCGCCGACCTGGAGGCGGGGCCGCAGATCATGGCGGAATTTTTCGCACTGCCCGAAATGGCCGTTCTTGCAACGGCGGCGGGGCATCAGGAAGTGATGGTAGGGTATTCCGATTCCAACAAGGACGGCGGCTATCTCACCTCGACCTGGAGCCTCTTTCAGGCAAGCCTCGCGCTGGCCCCCGTGTTTGAAAAGGCGGGAACGGCGATGCAGTTGTTTCACGGGCGCGGCGGCGCTGTGGGGCGGGGTGGCGGGTCTTCGTTCGCCGCGATTCGTGCGCAGCCGCCCGGCACGGTACGCGGCCGCATCCGCATCACCGAACAGGGCGAAGTCATCGCCGCGAAATACGGCAGCCGGGAAAGCGCGGCGGTCAATCTGGAAGCAATGGCGGCGGCGACGATCCTCGCCAGCCTGGAGCCGACGCAATTGCCCGAGGCCGATGCCCGGCGCTTCGCCACGGCAATGGACGAGATTTCGGGCTCAGCGTTCCGGGCCTATCGCGGATTGGTTTATGACACGCCCGGGTTCCGGTCTTTCTTCCGCCAGATGACGCCGATCGCCGAAATCGCGACACTGAAAATTGGCTCGCGCCCCGCAAGCCGGACGAAGTCCGATGCCATCGAGGACCTGCGCGCGATCCCGTGGGTGTTCAGCTGGGCTCAGGCGCGCGTCATGCTGCCCGGATGGTACGGCGTGGGACAGGCGCTCGACGGCTTCGCCGACAAGGGGCTGCTGAAGGCGATGGCGACCGAATGGCCGTTCCTGCAATCGGTACTTGCCAATATGGAAATGGTGCTGTGCAAGTCGGACATGGCGATCGCCGCGCGCTATGCCGTTCTCGTCGAGGACAAGGCGCAGCGCGACGGTATTTTCGACAGGATCAAGGACGGTTGGGCGCTGGCCCATGACGGCTTGCTTGCCGCGACGGGCCAGGGCCGCTTGCTCGAAGCAAATCCGGCCCTCGATGCGTCGATCCGATTGCGGACGCCCTATATCGAGCCGCTCAACCTGCTGCAGATCGAGCTGCTGAAGCGGCACCGCGCGGGCGAAGACGATGCCAGAGTGGCAGAGGGCATCCAGTTGTCGATCAATGCCATCGCGACCGCGCTGCGGAACAGTGGCTGATGTCCTCAACGCGCAATTAACCATTCCTGAGGTATCGGAGCCGGATGGATCCCTTCAGCCTCGCCTCAACTTCACGGCCCAGTAGCAAGCCCGACCTGATCGTCGTCGACGACAGTCGCACGAGCCTGGCGGTCATGGGCCGCCGGCTGACGCGGATGGGGTACACATCGGCACTGGTCGATTGCGGGGCGGCCGCGCTCGACATGGTGCAGGCGCGGCGGTTCGACCTGATGCTGCTCGACATGACGATGCCGGTCATGTCGGGACTGGCGGTCCTCCGCGAACTGCGCGCATCGGTCGTGACCTGCGACCTGCCCGTCCTGATGATGACATCGCGAAGCGACCCGGCCGCGGCGGTCGATGCCCTGCGTGAGGGCGCCGACGACCACGTCGTGAAGCCGTTCGATTTCGATGTGCTTGCCGCACGTATCGAACGACTGCTCGACCGCGCACGCGCCGTAGAGGCGCTGCGTCGCGCGAATGCCGCGCTTGACGGGCGGATCGCGCAACGGGCGGTCGAGATCGGCGAACTACGCCTCGCGCTTGCCGAGGCC
>JANMKS010000221.1:0-1734 GCA_031372155.1 Sphingomonas sp. | reverse complement strand
TTCCGTTGCATGCCAGCTTCGGCTTTCGCTACGCGGGACGGATGGAGCGGGTCGGCGAGAAATTCGGGCGCTTGATCGACACTGTTTACATGCAACGGACGCTGGGGGATCAACGCCGATGAAACGATTTGTGAAATGGTTGGGGATTGGCGTGCTTGCCCTGATCGTGGGCACGATAATCGCCTATTGGACCCCGGACACCGACGCGAGCGCGATGCGGACGAAGTACGGGACGCCAGCGTCGCAATACGTCGACATTGGCAAGGGATTGACCGTCCATCTGCGCGATGAGGGGCCGCGCGATGCGCCTGTCATCGTGCTCGTTCACGGGTCGAATTCGTTTCTGCAGACGTGGGATCGTTGGACGCGACTGCTGACGCCGAAATACCGGGTCATTCGAATGGACCTGCCCGGGCACGGCATGACCGGAGCCTATCCCGCCCGCGCCTATTCGACGTCGGCGTTTGTCGATGTGGTCGACAGGGTGGTGGCCAAGCTCGGCGTCGATCAGTTTGTCCTGGGCGGCAATTCAATGGGGGGTGGGGTTGCCTGGTCCTATGCCCATCGTCATCCCGACAAGCTGGCGGGACTCGTGCTGGTCGATGCCAGCGGCCAGCCCGAGGCCAAGGGGTCTTCGCCGCCGCTCGGTTTCCGGCTCGCGCGGACGCCGGTTGTGCGCGACCTGATGCGGTATCTGACACCGCGCTCGCTCATCGCCGACGGCTTGCACAAATCGGTATCGCACCAGTCGGTCGTCACTGATGCCGCCGTGGACCGGTATTGGGAGCTTCTGCGCTATCCCGGCAACCGCCAGGCGACGATCGACCGCTTCGCGACGCCGCGGGAAGCTCCGGTAACCGGAGCATTGCCGGTGCCGACACTGATTATGTGGGGAGCCGATGACCAACTGATCCCACTATCGTCGGCGGGATGGTTCGCACGCCAGATTCACCGTGCCAAGGTGATCGTCTATCCGGGCGTCGGCCATCTGATGATGGAAGAGATCCCGGAACGCAGCGCTAGCGACCTTTTGAACTGGCTCGCCACTCTGCCCGCATCGCGCTAACCTGGCGCGATGGCGACGATTGCGGTCTATAGTCTGAAGGGCGGTGTCGGTAAGACGACTCTGGCGGTCAATCTCGCCTGGTCGTCCGCCATTCAGTCCTCACGGCGCACGTTGTTATGGGATCTCGACCCGCAGGCAGCGGCAAGTTTCCTCGTCGGTGGGGACGCATCGGCGAAAGATGCTGCGCACGCTGTATTTGCAAAAGACATCGCTCCCGAAAAGCTGATCGTGCCGACGGCCATCGACCGGCTCGACCTGCTACCCGCAGATACCAGCCTGCGCAGCCTCGACCGCTTTTTCTTCACGCTCGGCAAGCGCAAGCGGCTCTCCAGGCTGATCGAGGCATTGAGCAAGCCGTATGACCGGATCATTCTCGATTGCCCGCCCGGCCTGACGGAGACCAGCGAGCAAGTGATGCGCGCCGCAGACCTCATCCTTGTGCCCGTCATTCCGTCGCCACTCTCTCGCCGTGCGCTGAACGACGTCGTCGCGCATCTCGACCGCGAACATGGCGGTCATGCACCGATCCTGCCGGTTTATTCGATGGTCGATCGCCGCCGTGCATTGCACCGCGATGCAGTGGCAGCGGATGCGGCCTGGCCCGTAATTCCGATGGCGAGCGCAGTCGAACAGATGACCGTTCGCCGCCTGCCCGTGGGTGCGTTTGC
>JANMKS010000213.1:0-5795 GCA_031372155.1 Sphingomonas sp. | reverse complement strand
CCGCCGCTCGAAGCGCAAACAATGCGTTACGACACGACGCTGTGCACTCGACTTGGCGGAATGGAGGTCGAAGCTGACCGGCAGCGGGCCATTTTGGAAAGCCTGGGTTTTCATGTCGGCAGTGATTGGACGGTCACGATCCCCAGCTGGCGGCGTGACGTCGAGGGTCCGGCGGACCTGGTCGAGGAGGTCGTTCGCATCGTCGGGCTGGATCGCGTTACATCGACGCCCTTGTCGCGTGAGGACGGCGTCGCGCGACCGACTGCCACGCCGGTTCAGAAGGTCGAACGCAAAGTTCGCCGGACCGCCGCCGCACGCGGACTGAACGAAGCGATCACGTGGAGCTTCGTGAGCGAAGCCGAGGCAAGCGCGTTCGGCGAAGCCGCCTGGACACTGAGCAACCCCATTTCCGAAGACATGAAGGTCATGCGCCCGTCGCTGCTGCCCGGCCTGTTGTCGGCGGCCCAGCGCAATGCGGACCGTGGCGCGCCGAGCATCCGGTTGTTCGAGATCGGGCGACGATATCTTGCCGATGCCGAGCCGCTTACCGTCGGGGTCGTTCTGGCGGGGCAGCGCGCAGGACGGAGCTGGTCGAGCGGCAAGGCGCAGCCGTTCGATGCGTTCGACGCGAAAGCAGAGGCGCTCGCCTTGCTGGACGCGGCAGGCGCGCCCGTCGATAATCTGCAAGTGTTCGGCGAAGCCGGCGGGCATTTCCATCCCGGTCAGTCGGGCACCCTGCGACTGGGCCCGAAAACAGTTCTAGCAAGCTTCGGCGCGCTTCACCCCGCAACCGCGCGCGCCTTTGACTTGTCGGGACCGGTCGTCGCGGCTGAAATCTACCTTCATGCGGTTCCGGTGCGGCGCGCAAGCGGTTTCATGCGCCCCGCCTTCTCACCATCGCCGTTGCAAGTCGTCCAACGCGACTTTGCATTCCTGGTGCCGCAGGATGTCGCAAGCGATGTGATCGCCCGGGCCGTCCGTGGCGCCGACAAAGCGGCAATCATCGAAGTCCGCGTGTTCGATGTCTTCCGCGGAACCGGCGTGCCAGAGGGGCAGCAATCGGTTGCCATCGAAGTAACGCTGCAACCGGTCGACCGCAGCTTTACCGAAGCCGAACTGTCGGCAATCGCGACGAAGATCGTGTCTGTCGCCGGGACACTGGGTGCTGTGCTGCGCCGGTGATGCGCGACCATCAAAACCGTTCGGAGCGCGCGGCCGAAACATTTTAACGCGACAGAAGGAATACCGCGTGCTGCGCCCGGAAATTGGCGACGGCGCGAGTCGTGGCGCGATCCCCGTTCAGGAACCACTGCCCTTCTATGTGGATATCCCGTTCGGTAAGAAAGCTACGGAAATCGTCGATCGTGACGTGATGAATGTTCGGGGTGTCGTACCAGCGCGCGGGCAATTGTTTCGTGACCGGCATTCGGCCGCCGTACATGAGCGCGAAGCGGATGCGCCAGTGCGCGAAGTTGGGGAACGAGACGAACGCTTTCCGCCCGATCCGCAAGAGCTCATCGATGACGAGATCGGGACGTTTTGTGGTCTGGAGCGTCTGGCTGAGGATTGCAAAATCGAAACTGGCATCGGCATAGTCGGCAAGATCGGTATCGGCATCGCCCTGAACCACCGAAAGCCCGCGCGCGAGCGCCGCCGTGACGTCATCGCCCTCGATCTCTATGCCGCGTGCGTCGACTTGCTTGCGGTCGCGCAGCTCGGCCATCAGCGCGCCGTCGCCACACCCGATGTCGAGCACGCGCGAGCCGGTGCCGATGTGATCGGCGATGATGGCAAGGTCCGCCCTCAGCATGTCGCGCACAAAAACCCGCCGACCACCCGGTCGAGCGCGGGGACATCGAGGAGGAAGCTATCGTGTCCGAACGGCGCGGAAAGTTCAACGAAGCTGACCGCCGCACCGGCCGCGTTCAGCGCGTGGACGACGCCGCGCGATTCGCGCGTCGGGTAGAGCCAGTCGGTATCGAAGCTGACCAAAGCGAAACGCGCCCCTGTTCCCCGGAAGGCGTTCGCAAGCATTCCGCCATGTTCCTCGGCAAGGTCGAAATAGTCCATGGCGCGGGTGATATAGAGGTAGGCGTTGGCGTCGAAGCGATCGCTGAAGGTCAATCCCTGGTGGCGGAGGTAGCTTTCAACCTGGAAATCGGCATCGAAACCGAACGTCTTGACGTCACGCGCCTGAAGACGTCGCCCGAATTTCTCGGTGAGGCCTTGTTCAGAGAGATAGGTGATGTGAGCGGCCATGCGCGCCACCGCGAGGCCGGCGGCAGGCGAAACGCCGTCGCCATAGTAATTACCGCCGCGCCATGCCGGATCGGCCATGATCGCCTGTCGCCCGACCTCATGAAAGGCGATGTTCTGGGCCGAATGGCGGGCGGTGGACGCGATGACGAGGACGGCACGCGCGCGATCGGGATAGGTGGCGGCCCAGCTGAGCGCCTGCATCCCGCCCATCGATCCGCCGACGACCGCGTGCAGGCAGTCGATGCCGAGGTGGTCGAGCAGCAACGCCTGTGCGCGCACCATGTCGCGGATCGTGATGACGGGAAACGTCATGGCGAGCGGTACGCCGTCGTCCCCCAGCGTTCCGGGTCCGCTCGATCCCATGCAGCTCCCGATGACATTGGCACAGACGACGAGGAAGCGGTCGGTGTCGATAGGCTTGCCCGGCCCGACCATGCGCGCCCACCAACCGGGCTTTCCGGTGATCGGATGCGCGCTCGCAACGTGCTGATCGCCGGTAAGCGCGTGCGCGATCAGGATCGCGTTGGAGTGTTCGGCGTTGAGGGTTCCATAAGTTTCGTAGCCGATGTCGACCGAACTCAGGTATGCGCCGCCGTCGAGCGGCAGCGGCCCCGGCAAGGTAACGTGTCGGTTCAGGCCGTAACGGGCATCCATCGCCCGCTTCCCTCGCATGGGGCGTGACGCAATTGCAATGAGACGCTAGGGGCGGGCAATGACAACTGCTCCCGTTCCCAAGTCCTGGGTCATGGACATCGCGCCCTATATCCCGGGCCGCGCAACCACCGACGACGGGCGAAAGGTGCACAAGCTTTCGTCGAACGAAAACCCGCTGGGCACAAGCGAAGCGGCGCGGGCTTCATTCGCAGTACATGGCCGCGACCTGGAGCGCTATCCGGACGCGAGCGCCACCGACCTTCGCGACGCTATCGGGCAGGCTTATGGACTTGACCCAGCGCGCATCATCTACGGCACCGGATCCGATGAGGTTCTGCACCTGATCGCGGGTGCCTATGCAGGCCAGGGCGACGAGGTCATTTTCGTCCGCTATGGCTTTGCGGTGTACGAGATCGCCGCGCGACGGGTCGGCGCCACGCCGGTCGTCGCGCCCGACAAGGACTATGCGACCGACGTCGATGCCATCCTGTCGTGCGTCACCGAGCGCACGCGCGTCGTCTTCGTGGCGAACCCCAACAATCCGACAGGCACGTTCATCTCGCGCGCCGAGCTGGCACGGCTGCACGAAGGGTTGCGCAGCGACATCGTGCTGGTCGTCGATCAGGCCTATGCCGAGTATATCGATGCCGAGGATGACGACCACGGGTTGGCGCTGGCGCGGTCGCAGCCCAATGTGATCGCCACGCGGACGTTCTCAAAAATCTACGGCCTGGCGGCAGAGCGGATCGGCTGGGGATACGGATCGGCGGAGGCGGTCAGCGCGATGCATCGCATCCGGTCGCCGTTCAACATCACGAGCGCGGGACAAGGCGCGGCGATCGCCGCACTCGGCGACACAGGTTTTGTCGACGCAAGCCGGGCGCATAACGCCAAGTGGCGCGCGTGGCTGGAGCAAGAGGTCGTGAAGCTGGGTAACGCCGGGCTCCGCGCGGTGCCGAGCAAGGCGAATTTCCTGCTCGTTCTGTTCGAGGGCGAGGTCACGGCCGAAACCGCCTACAAGAAGCTGATGGACCACGGCTATATCGTGCGCTGGCTGCCTGGCCAAAAACTCGGGCATGGCCTTCGCATGACGATCGGGACCGAAGCGGAAACGCGGGGATTGGCGGAGGCGCTGCGCACGATCGTCGCGGAAGCAAAATAATGCTGCCGTTCGCGCGGGTTTCGATCATCGGATTGGGACTGATCGGGTCGTCGATATCGCGCGCGATCCGTGACGTCATGCCGACGGTGATCGTGACCGGACATGACGGCGATGACGCGGTGCGCGAAACCGCGCGCGAACTGAAGCTGTGCCACGACGTGACCGACACGCCGGGCGCGGCCGTGACCGACGCCGACCTGGTGATCCTGTGCGTACCGGTGGGCGCCATGAGGACTGTTGCAGAGGCGATTGCCGCCGACCTGCCGCCCGACGCAATCGTCAGCGACGTTGGATCTTCCAAAGCAGGGATCGCGGCGGAACTGGCGGCTGCATTGCCGGGCAACATCGTCATTCCCGCGCATCCCGTCGCGGGAACCGAGCGAAGCGGACCCGAAGCCGGCTTCGCCGCGCTTTTTCATCGACGCTGGTGCATCCTGACCCCATCGGCCGGTTGTGATCAGGCGGCAGTGGCGCGGTTGACCGAATTCTGGGAAAGGCTGGGCGCGCAGGTCGACGTGATGGACGCGGCGCACCACGATCTGGTGCTGGCGGTGACGAGCCACCTACCCCACCTTATCGCCTATACGATCGTCGGCACGGCTTCCGACCTGGAAAGCGTGACGCAGAGCGAAGTCATCAAATATTCGGCCGGAGGCTTTCGCGACTTCACGCGCATCGCCGCGTCCGACCCGACCATGTGGCGCGACGTATTCCTGTCGAACAAGGATGCCGTCCTCGACGTGCTGCAGCGTTTCAGCGAGGACCTGACCGCATTACAGCGCGCGATACGCTGGGGCGATGGCGATGCCCTGTTCGATCTGTTTACCCGTACGCGCGCGATTCGCCGCAGTATCATCGAACAGGGGCAGGACGACGAACGCCCCGATTTCGGCCGGGCCGATCACTCGCGGTCGTGATTCAGCACGTTGATCGCGGTGTGGATGCGCGCTTCGATTTCTTCGCGCGGAAGTCCCGGCGGGATGGCTTCGCCGATGCGCATAGTCACGACCCCGCTGCGCTTCATGAATCGGCGTTTTGGCCAGAGACGTCCGCTGTTCACCGCAACCGGGACAACGGGCAGCCCCAGCGTCTTGTAGAGACCCGCGATGCCGGGACGTAGCGGCGGCGCCTCCCCCGGCGGGACGCGGGTTCCTTCGGGAAAAATGACGATCGGGCGTCCGGCAGCAACGGCGGCGCGGGCCGCCTTGAGCATCAGGCGCAGGGCCGCCGAGCCCGCCTCTCGCGACACCGGAATGACACCATGACGGCGTGCTACCGCACCCCAGACGGGGATACTTATCAGTTCGGCCTTGAACACCACTGCGGGGCGATCGATCAGGCGGAGCGTCTCGATCGTCTCGAGCATGGCTTCGTGCTTGATCGCGATGATAGCGGGATAAGCCGGAAAGACGCCCTCGACGTGCACCTTTATGCCCAGCAACCAGCGGACGCAGAAGTAATGATATTGCGACCAGACGCGCGACGCAGCGATGACGGCGCGTTGTCCGAAAAGTGACGACACCGCCGCCGCGATGACGAACGGGATGCCGCCGACGTAGAAACACACGCTGAAAAGCAGTGAGCGCATAAAGGTCATCTGCTTAAATGCCGATCAGCGCCGCGGCGCGCCGGAACACGTACTTGTTATACTCACGCAACAGGACCGACAGCCCGGCTTCGCTTCTCACAGAGTCGGGAACGACCTTGACGCCCGATCCGA
>JANMKS010000120.1:0-5306 GCA_031372155.1 Sphingomonas sp. | reverse complement strand
TGGCCAAGGGCGGCGAGATCGAGTTGCTTGCACGGCTGGGCGAGAGCGAACTGACCCGGATGAGCGTGGGCCAGCGCGCCACGATTACGCCCGTGGGAAGCAGCCAGTCGTTTGCGGGACAGATCTGGCAAGTCGCGCCGGTTATCGACCCGCAGACACGCCAGGGGATAGCACGCATCGCCGTTCCCTATGACAAAGCGCTTCGGCCGGGCGGCTTTGCGACGGCGCGCATCGTGAGCGGCGCGGCCGATGTGCCGCTGCTTCCCGAATCTGCGGTGCAGAGTGATGCCAAGGGAAGCTACGTCTACATCGTTGGCAAGGATAATAAGGTGGTGCGGCGGGATGTGAAAGTCGGTGACATCAACGATCAGGGCGTCACGGTGCTGGAGGGACTGACCGGACAGGAAGCGGTCGTGCTGAGCGCGGGAGCCTTCCTAAATCCCGGCGAAACGATTACACCGCAGCGCGTCAAGAACCCGGGTTCGTAATCAGTCGAAGGTCAGCTGCCGATGAGTTTCCGTAATATTTCGGCCTGGTCGATCCGCAATCCGGTTGCGCCCATTGTCCTGTTCATCGCGCTGCTGCTCGCCGGTGTGCTGTCGTTCATGCGGATGAACGTGAACGATTCGCCCGACATCGACTTTCCGGCGGCCATGGTGATGATCGCACAGCCCGGTGCCGCACCCAGCGAAATGGACACGCAAGTCACGCAAAAGGTCGAGGCGGCGGTGCGCGGCGTCACCGGAATCGACGAGATCAATTCGACGATTCGCGAAGGGTCATCCTCCACGTTCGTGCAGTTCGCGATCGGCACGCCCATCGACCGCGCGGTCAATGACGTTCGCGACGCGGTCGCCAACATTCGGTCGGACCTGCCCGAAGGTATCCTTGAACCGCAAGTCCAGCGCGTCGACATCAGCGGCGACCCCATCGTGTTCTTTTCGGCACAGTCACGCGACATGACGCTCGAGGAATTGAGCTGGTACGTCGACAACACGGTTGCCAAGCGACTGCGTTCAATTCCCGGCGTCGCTGCTGTCGAGCGGTCGGGCGGCGTCAATCGAGAAATTCGGGTCACGCTCGATCCCGCGCGGATGCAGGCACAAGGCGTTACGGCAAGCCAGGTTAACGCGCAGCTTCGTTCGGTGAACTTGAACGCGGCCGGCGGCCGGGCGGAGATCGCGGGGTCCGAACAATCGGTGCGCGTGCTCGGCAATGCCGCCAATGCCTTCGCGCTTTCGCAGATCAACATCTCGGTCGGAAATGGCCGGACTGTCAAGCTGTCCAACGTTGCCGAAGTGCGCGACGGTTATGCCGAGCAGCGTGCGCTTGCCAAGATGGACGGCCGACAGGTGCTGAGTTTCTCGGTAACGCGGTCGAAGGGCGCTTCCGACGTGTCGGTGTACAAGGCGATCAACAAGGAACTCGACAGCCTTCGTGCGGCCAATCCCAAGGTCAATTATACGCAGCTCTACACCAGCGTCGGCTACACCATGGAGCAGTACAAGTCGGCGATCCACGCCATGCTCGAAGGCGCGATTCTGGCGGTTCTCGTCGTGTTCGTGTTCCTGCGTGACTGGCGCGCGACTTTGATTTCGGCGGTCGCCATCCCGCTGTCGGCGATCCCGGCCTTCTGGTTCATGGACCTGCTTGGCTTTTCGCTGAACTTCCTCTCGCTGCTTGCGCTCAGCCTTGTTGCGGGCGTCCTTGTCGACGACGCCATTGTGGAGATCGAGAATATCGTCCGTCACATGCGTATGGGCAAGACCGCGTATCAGGCATCGATAGACGCAGCCGACGAAATTGGCCTCGCCGTACTCGCAACGACAATGTCGATCGTGGCGGTTTTCCTTCCGGTTGGGCTGATGCCCGGCATTTCCGGTCAGTTCTTCAAGAATTTCGGGCTGACTGTCGTTGCGGCAGTGCTCGTCAGCCTTGCCGTCGCGCGCATGATAACGCCGATGGCAGCGGCCTACTTCCTGAAGAGTCACGGCCACGCGACGCACGGCGAAGGCTGGCTGATGGATCGCTACATGTCGGTGCTGCGCTGGACTCTCGACCAGTCGAAATATCACATGATGAAACAGGCGAGCGGATGGCGGCGTCGCTTTGCCCGACTGTTCGATCACCGGTTGTGGGTGGTCGGTATCGGGGGTCTGACTTTCGTTGCGACGGTCCTCGCCTTCTGGGGCATACCTTTCACGTTTCAGCCGACACAGGATAATGATTTCAGCCGCGTTCGTATAACGCTGACCCCTGGCGCAACGCTCGGTCAGACCGAGCGGGTCGCGGACCGGGTGCGCGAGATGCTTGCACAATCGCCAGACGTGTCGTCCGCATTTTCCAACATCGCGGTCGGGAGTGCGACGGTATTCCTGACGCTGAAGGAAGACCGCAGCAGTTCGAGCATCGATTTTGAACGGCAGTGGGCACCGCGTCTCAACACCATCCCCGACGCGCGGGTAAGCTTTCAGTCGCAGAGCGGGGGCGGTCCTGGCAGCGGGGGACGCGACATAAACGTGTACCTGGGCGGAGACGACCCGGTCTTGCTGGCGAAAACCGCCAATCAGATCGTCGAAGAAATGCGGACGCAGCTCCCCAATATCTTGGTGGCACCGCGCACCAACGGCGACCTCCAGCGGCCTGAAATCATCATCAAGCCACGCACCCAGCTCGCGGCGGAAATGGGCGTGACCACACAAGCGCTCAGCCAGGCGATCCGTATCGCGACGCTGGGAGAGATCGACCAGAACAGCGCAAAGTTCTCGCTTTCTGACCGGCAGGTGCCGATCCGCGTCGTGTTCGGCGAGGAGGCGCGACGCAATCTGTCGACTGTGGAAAACCTGCCGGTACCGACCACGTCGGGCGGTTCGGTGCCGTTGAAGGTCGTTGCCGAGATCAGCTTCGGCGAGGGTCCGACGTCGATCCAGCGCACGAATCAGACACGGCGCGTTGGACTGGGCGCCGATCTTGCGCGCGGACTTGTTTCGGGCGACGCACAGCCAAAGGTCGATGCGCTTCCGACGATGAAGAACCTCCCGCAAGGTGTCACCTTGCTGACGCTGGGCGAGGCCAAATGGCAGCGCGAGCTGTTCATCAGCTTCATCATTGCGGTGGTGACAGGTATCTTGCTGGTCTTTGCCACGCTCGTCCTCTTGTACAAGCGCGTCATGCCGCCCTTCGTCAACATGGGCTCCCTGCTGCTCGCACCGCTCGGTGGCGCACTGGCGATACGCATTACGGGCGATCCAATATCGATGCCGGTGATGATCGGGATGCTGCTCTTGCTCGGCATAGTCGCCAAGAATTCAATCCTGCTCGTGGATTTCGCGCTCGAGGAATTGAACAAGGGCGTCGACAAGTTCACCGCGGTCATGGATGCGGGGCACAAGCGTGCGCAGCCGATCGTGATGACTACCGTCGCAATGGTCGCGGGAATGGTGCCCGTGGCGCTTTCGCTGTCGGGCGACGGCAGTTTTCGTGCGCCGATGGGCGTGACGGTAATCGGCGGCCTCATCGTTTCCACAGTGCTGACGCTCTTGATCGTCCCGGCAACGTTCAGCCTGGCGGTCGGGATTGAGGGTCGTGTGGGCCCGTGGCTTTCTCGCAAGCTGACCAATGGTGGAGAGGGCGCCGGGCGTCCGGCACCACAACCCGCCGAATGAACAAAGCCGTGCGCGCGCCGTTCGGCTGACATGGCGCGTGTAACCCTGTCCCGGTTGAGTCCTTTGCAGGGCGGCGCAACCCGGATGCGTGCGGCCGCGACCGGGTTGCTTGTCGTGATGGCCGCGACATATCTCTTCGCTCGTACTTATGAACCGGTGCATCCTGCGGTGGGTTTCATCCGCGCGTTCGCCGAAGCCGCGATGGTCGGCGGTCTGGCCGACTGGTTTGCGGTTACGGCGCTGTTCCGCCATCCTCTCGGCCTGCCGATTCCGCACACGGCCATCATTCCCCGCAACAAGGACCGCATCGGCGACACGCTGGCGGTGTTCCTGCGCGACAATTTCCTGACGCCCTCCGTCGTCGCGCGAAGGATGCGAAGGGTCGACCTTGCTTCCGCGGCGGGCAAGTTCCTGACGCAGGCACCCGACAGCGGCGGCCGGTTCAAGGCGGGGGCATCACGGCTGGTCGCGGACATGATCGGATCGCTCGATCAGGAGCGACTGGGCGGGATGTTGAAAACGACGCTCACCTCGCGTCTGCGCGAACTCGACCTGGGGCCGCTGCTGGGTCAGGCGCTCAGCGCTGCGATTGCCGACGGTCGCCACTTGCCGTTGCTCGATGCGTTGATCCGCTGGTCGGGCAAGACGCTGATGCACAACGACACGCTGATCCGCGACATGGTGCACAAGCGCGCTGGATCGGTACTGCGCTGGACCGGCCTCGACGAAACGCTTGCCGACAAGATTATCGACGGGTTGCGAAAGATCCTCGACGAGATGGCCGAAGATCCGACGCACCCGCTGCGCGCAAAGGCCGAAGAGGGGCTCGAGCGGCTCGCCACCGACTTGCAGTTCGACGCGCGGATGCAATTGCGGGTCGCCCAGTTTCGTGACGAGATTCTCGAGAACCCGGCAATGCGACGCTGGGTCGACGGACTATGGGAAAGCGCGCGTGCGGCATTGTTGCGCGCCGCGCGCGACCCCGATGCCGCGCTTGCCGGCAAGTTCGGCGAAGCACTGCGACAGCTTGGCGATACCCTGCAGAACGACGAAACGTTGCGCGTCACGATCAACCGCTTCGCCCGGCGGACCGCAGTCGGCGCGACCGCAAGCTATGGCAACGGCATCGTCCGTCTCGTGTCGGACACCGTGCGCGGCTGGGACGCCGAGACAATCACGGGTCGCGTGGAAAGCGCCGTGGGTCGCGATTTGCAATTCATCCGGGTCAATGGGACGGTCGTCGGTGGTCTGGTCGGCGTCGTGCTGCACGCAATTGATCTTTGGCTTTAGCTTTGTAGCCGACGTTCCCACGCCAATGCGTCCTTCACAATCCCGTCGAGGTCGGCACGTTTCGGGATCCAGTTGAGCGTCGCCAGGATGCGGCTGTTATCGGCCACCAGCGCGTCGGGATCACCCGCGCGACGTGGCTCCATGCGGCGGTCGAGTTTCATGTTGGTGACGCGGTCGACCGCATCGAGTACTTGTGCGACGCTGAATCCGCGGCTGTAGCCCGCGTTCATGATGTGGCTCGCGGTCGGGTCGGCAATCAGCTTTTCGAGCGCGGCGACATGCGCTTCCGCCAAGTCGGTGACGTGGATGTAATCGCGGACGCCGGTGCCGTCAGGTGTGTCGTAGTCAGTC
>JANMKS010000094.1:0-9252 GCA_031372155.1 Sphingomonas sp. | reverse complement strand
CGCACCGAAGTGCAGGATGCCGACGTCTGGAACGGCCCGGTCACCAAACCCTGATCAGGGACCGCCGCTTGCTATCCAGTCGTTGATCTTCTTTTCCAGCACGGCCATGGGCAGCGCACCTGTCATCAGCACCTGCGCATGAAACCGCCGCACGTCGAACTTCGCGCCAAGTTGCTTTTCCGCCTTCGCCTTCAACCGCTGGATGGTCAAAGCGCCGACCTTGTACGCCAGCGCCTGTCCCGGAATAGCGATGTAGCGCTCGACTTCGGCGGTCGCGTCGCTTTTGCCCATTGAGGAATGCGTCATCATATAGGTAATCGCCTGGTCGCGACCCCATCCCTTTGCGTGGATGCCACTGTCGACGACGAGCCGCATCGCGCGAAGCATTTCGTCATTCAGCCCGCCGAACCGCTGATAGGGGTCGGTCTCCATGCCCAGCGGCTTCCACAATGTTTCGGCATATAGCGCCCAGCCTTCCGCAAAGGCCGTATTGCCGCCGAAGCGCATGAAGCTCGGCAGCGCCTCATTCTCCTGGGCAAGGCTGATCTGGAAATGATGGCCCGGCACCGCTTCGTGCAGGTAAAGCGTTTCCATCCCCCAGGTGAAGCGCGTCGGCAGGTCATATGTGTTGTAAAAGAACACGCCCGGCCGCACGCCGTCCGGCGTACCCTGATTATAGCTGCCGGCGGCGTCGGTTTTTTCGCGATACGGCGGCACCGGGCGGATCTCGAGCGGGGTCCTGGGGATTGTCGAGAATTGCTCGCGGACACGCGCGTCAACGCGTTTGCCGATCGCTTCATAGCCTTCGCGCAGCCACGTCGCGGATGGCGGCTGGAACTTCTTGTCCGAATTCAGATACGCGAAAAAAGCCTGAAGATCGCCCTTGAAACCGACTTGTCGCCGAACCGCTTCCATCTCCTTGGCAATGCGCGCCACCTCGGACAGGCCGAGCGTGTGGACATAATCGGCCGATAGCGGCAGCGTCGTGTTCGCCTCGATCAGATAGGCATAAAGTGTCTTTCCGCCCGGCATTCCCGACAGCCCGACACTGTCGCGCGCCACCGGCAGATATTCGTCGCAGAGGAAATCGCGCAGCCGCTTGTACGCCGGGAAGACGGCGTCGCGGACGACGGCTGTCGTGTCGCGGGTCAGGCGTTCGCGCTCAGACGCCGTAATGCCCGCCGGAAACTGCTTGAGCGGCGCAACATAGGGTGATCCCTCGACCCCGCCCTTAAGCTGCATGTCGAGCTGGTCGATCATATTGCGCACGACGAGCTTTGGCTGGACCACGCCCGATTTCATGCCCTCGCGAAAGCGTGCGATGGCGACATCGAGTTGCGCCGCGAACTGGCGATGGCGCTTGATGTTGTTTTCATAGTCGGTGAGGGTCTTAAACGGTGCGGCGCCCTGGCCCGAGGACAGGTCGGGATACCAGGTTTGCGCGCCCGCGAAGTGGTCGATCGGTCGCACGTCGGTCAACAGGCGCATGGCGGGCGCGTTGCCGCGCAACGCCAACTCGGTCTGCCAGCGGAATACGTCATAGGCGACCTTGTCGACGGCGCTCAGGCTCTCGCGATCGATCCGGCGCAGTCGGGCAAGCTCGTCCTGCTTCGCGCGGTAACCCGCTTCGGCTTGTGCCTCCGAATAAAAATCGCCCAGCTGGTCGGCATAGCGCAGATCGCCGCGAAACAGTGCCTCGACCGGGTTGCGCTTCAGCTGCGCTTCGTTGCTTTCGACGAACAGTTGCTTGAGCGCGGCATCGGCGCTCTGAGCCCAGGCGATCGGCACTGCGGCGGGCAAACAGGCGGTGGAAACAGCGAGCATCAGGGCACGGGCAATCGAACGCGACACAGGCGTACATCCTTGGCAAGAGTGATGCCTCGCTTGCCGCCGCTTCCGACGCGGCGTCAAGCGATGCCAAGCCTTTATTTACGGCCGCGACTTACTTATACCGATGTCAGTAAGGAACTTTGCCGATGCCGCGCGCCGACAGTTTTGCCGCCAATCCCCATTGGTTGCCGATGCAACCTGCGAAAAGCCTCGATCATGTTCCGGGCGAAGACGGCTGGCCGATCGTGGGCAACACGCTGAAGCTCCTCGCCGATCCTGTCGGGTACGGAAAGAAAATGCGCGCGAAATACGGCGACATCTATCGCCATCGCAGCTTTGGCGGGCGCAATGTCACGCTGTTCGGGGCCGACGCGAACGAGCTGGTCCTGTTCGATCGTGACAAGGTCTTCTCGTCGGAACAGGGCTGGGGTCCGATGCTCAACCAGTTGTTCCCGCGCGGGCTTATGCTGATGGATTTCGACAAGCACCGCGTGCACCGCCGGACGCTGTCGGTCGCCTTCAAGCCCGAGCCGATGAAGCTGTACGCAGAGGCGCTGAACGAAGGCATTCGCACGCGCATTGCCCAGTGGTCTGGCAAAAGCTTTGCCTTTTATCCGGCGATAAAAGACCTGACGCTTGACCTTGCCGCCACGTCATTCCTGGGTATTCCGTTTGGGCCCGAGGCCGCCAAGGTCAACAAGGCGTTCGTGGACATGGTGCAGGCCACGATCGCAGTCGTGCGCGTACCCCTCCCCGGCACCGCAATGGGGCGCGGCGTTGCGGCACGCAAATATCTCGTCGAATATTTTGGGCGCGAGGTGCCGTTGCGGCGCGCGGGCGAAGGCGAGGACATGTTCAGCCAGTTCTGTCGGGCGACCAATGAGGACGGCAGCCAGCTGACAGTCGACGAGATCGTCGATCACATGAACTTCCTCATGATGGCGGCGCACGACACGATCACATCGTCGGCGACGTCGATGGTCATGCTGCTCGGGCGCAATCCCCAATGGCAGGAACGGTTGCGCGAGGAGATGTTGGGGCTGGGCGTGAACGGCGACGACTTGCCGTATGACCGCATCAACGATCTTGTCCTGACTGACTGCACGTTCAAGGAATCGCTACGGCTCATTCCGCCGGTGCCGTCGCTCCCGCGCCGGGCGATCAAGCCGTTTTCATTTGGCGGTTATGATTTCCCGACCGGAACCTTCGTCGGCGTCAGCCCGGCCGCGGTCCACAAGATGCCCGAATACTGGCACGACCCGGAAACCTTCGACCCGCTTCGCTTCACGCCTGAAGCGTCGAAGGGGCGGCATAAATACGCCTGGGTTCCCTTCGGCGGCGGCGCGCACATGTGCCTGGGCCTGCATTTCGCTTATATGCAGATCAAGATTCTGATGTGGCACCTGCTGCGCGAACACCGCATTGAGCTAGCGGAAGCGAGCGGGGTGGAGTGGCAGGCATGGCCAATCCCAAAACCGCGCGACGGATTGCCGGTGACCCTCACAAAACTTTAGCTTCCAATTTATCTGATATGACTCATCAGTTGTTCATAATTCTCCCATAGTCCGGACAAGTAAGCCGGACGAGGCTCGAGGTCGTTTATGGGAAATGCAGGTTCAGCAGCTGTAGCGATGAGCGACGCGCGACGGGCGGAGCGCTTCGACGTGCAATATATAGCAACGCTTGCCCGCCCCGACGGCACGCGAACCCAGGTCACGGTCCAGAACGTATCGCGCTATGGTTTCATGGCCGAAGGCGGCCTGATGTTCGCACGGGGCGACGCCATAACTTTGCAGATATCGGACGGCACCTGTTTCGCGGCCCATATCTCATGGGCACGCGACGGTCGTGCTGGAGCCGCATTCATCGGTCCGCTCGCCAGTGAAGACCTGATCAAACTCATCTGAGTGCCTGACCGTCTGGTTCGACAGGCGAATGCGCGCTAGTGGGCGCTTCGTGAACTTCATTCCCGTCATGATCGGCGGCGCAATCGGCGCCGGCCTGCGACATTTCGTCGGCTCCGTCTGGCTTCGTGCCTTCGGGCCAAGCTTTCCCTGGTGGACACTGGCAGTGAACCTTGTCGGCGGTCTGGCAATGGGACTGTTGATGGGCGCGCTCGCGCGGACGGAGGTCAGCGAAAGCTGGCGGCTGTTTGCCGGTGTGGGGGTGCTTGGCGGTTTCACGACATTCTCGGCGTTCGGCCTTGAAAGCTGGCTGATGATCGAGCGCGGTAGCTGGGGCATCGCGTTCGGCTATGTGATGGCAAGCCTCATCGGTGCGATCGCTTTGACCGGGCTTGGATTATGGATCGCACGGTCGTGACCGATGCCGTGCGCCAATTCACCGTTGCGGCGGAGGACGACGGCATCCGCCTCGACCGCTGGTTCAAGCGGCACTTGCCCGACGCAAGCTTCAATATCGTGTCGCGCTGGGCGCGCACCGGGCAATTGCGCGTGGACGGCGCTCGCGCAACGCCCGGCGATCGCATCGTGGCAGGGCAGATCATCCGCGTGCCCCCGGCCGACCCCGCCGTCGCCAAAACTGCGTCGGAGCGGCCCAAGCGCGCCGAATCGAACCTGAGCGAAGGCGAGACAGCATTTGCGCAGACCCTCGTAATCTACAAGGACGATGCCGCCCTTGTTCTGAACAAGCCGCCGGGCCTTGCGACGCAGGGCGGGACCGGGACGACCGAGCATGTCGACGGACTGCTCGACGCACTGGTGTTCGAGGGCAAGGGGCGGCCAAAGCTCGTTCACCGCCTCGACAAGGACACGTCGGGCGCCCTGCTGGTGGCGCGCAGTCCGCGTGCCGCCGCACATTTTGCGACCGCCTTTTCAAGCAGGACCGCGCGCAAGGTCTATTGGGCAATCGTCGTCGGCGTGCCCGACATTCACGACGGCATGATCGAATTGCCGATCGCCAAGCAACCCGGCACCGGTGGCGAAAAGATGCATGTTGACGAAAAGGAAGGCAGCCCTGCCCGCACGCGCTACAGGGTCGTCGAACGCGCGGGCAATGCCGCCGCCTGGGTCGAATTGCAGCCCTATACCGGCCGCACGCATCAGTTGCGCGTCCACATGGCGGCAATCGGCCACCCTATCGTGGGTGACGGTAAATACGGCGGCAAGGCGGCGTTCCTCACCGGGACCGTCAGCCGCAAGATGCACCTGCATGCACGCCGTATCCGCGTTGAACATCCCGATGGCGACGTCATCGACGTGACCGCCGATTTGCCGCCGCATTTTGCCGAGACTATCGACGATCTGGGCTTCGACGTGGAGCTTGCCGACCGTTTCACGCTCGACGAGGTCAAGTTCTCGCAAACGCCTGCAGGCAAGGCACGCGCCGCGCTCAACAAGGCGAAATCAGCTCGCAAGGAGCGCAAGGGCGAACGGCGCGCGCGGGGGCAGAAATAATGCACCCAAACAAGGCGTTTCGCTTTGAGGATGATGACGCGATGCGAGCGTTCGTCGCGGAGCATGCGTTCGCGCACCTGTTCGCGCAGACTGCCGAGGGGCCGATGGTCGCACACGTTCCGCTGACGGCGGCGCAGGGCGGTGCGTTCCGGTTTCATATCGCGCGATACAACCGCATCACGCCGCACCTGGGCGGGGCCACCGTAGTGGCGAGCGTTGCCGGTGCCGATGGCTATATCAGCCCTGATTGGTACGCGGTGACGAAGGATCAGGTGCCGACTTGGAACTACAGCGCGGTCGAGATTGACGGGACGGTTCACGCGCTCACCGAAGCCGATCTTGTCGAGCAGATCGATGCGCTGTCGCATGACCATGAGACGCGGCTCGCGCCCAAGCCCGAATGGACGCGCGCCAAGGTTGCACCCGAGCGGCTACGCGCGATGTACAGCGCAATTCAGGCATTCGAGCTGCGCCCGACGGCCATGCGCGGGACAAACAAGCTGAGTCAGAACAAGAGCGAGGCGGACCGTGCGGGCGTCATCGAGGCGCTCGGCCCGACGCCGCTGGCGGCGGCGATGCGGCGGTGAGTCGCCTGGCCGTCTTCGATTGCGATGGCACGCTTGTCGACAGCCAGCATTCAATCTGCGTCGCGATGGCGGAAGCATTCGGCGGCTTGGGCCTCGGCGCGCCGACGCGTTCGGAAGCGCTGAGCGTTGTCGGGCTCAGCCTCCCCGAAGCAATGCGTGTGCTGACGCCGGGTGCCAACGAAGCGGTGCAGCGTGAGCTGGTGGCGGGGTACAAGGCCGCGTTCCATGCCCTGCGCGCGAACGGCGGGGTGGAGGAACCGCTGTACGATGGCATCGCCGATGTTGTGGACGCTCTGGCAGCGAAGGGCTGGCTGCTGGGGGTTGCGACGGGAAAGTCCGATCGTGGCCTCGCCCTGTGCTTGACGCGTCACGGGCTCATTGACCGCTTCGTGACGCTGCAGACCGCCGATCGCCACCCGTCTAAGCCGCACCCCGCGATGCTGCTCGCGGCGATGGCGGAGGCGGGCGTAGCGCCTCGGAACACGGTCATGATCGGCGACACGAGCTTTGACGTGACGATGGCGCGCGACGCCGGGGTACGTGCACTTGGCGTGGCCTGGGGCTATCATCCCGCCGAAGACCTGCTCGGCGCAGGTGCCTTCGCCGTCGCCCTTAATCCGGGGGAAATCCTCTACCATCTGGAGGCCGCATGAACGAACCCGATCCCGCGAAGGCGCGCTTTTTCATTCTTTCGGCAATCCGCCTGTCGGGCGTCGCGCTCGCCTTTCTGGGTATCTCGATCCTGGCGAAGCGCTGGCTGGAACCGGCAGACGTCATCGGCACGGCATTTCTACTTGCCGGTGCAGTCGAAGTCATCGTCGTTCCGATCATATTGGTGCGTGCATGGCGAACGCCCAAGTGAAGCGCTTCTGGTCTGACGTCACCGTCGTCGACCGATCGATCTATCTGGATGGCCGACCGGTGCGCACGCCAGGTCGAGTCACTCTGGTGCTCCCCAACAACGGTCTGGCAGAAGCGGTGGCGGAGGAATGGCGCACCGTCGACGACAAGGTCGATCCGCGCACCATGCCGATGACCGGGCTTGCCAACGTCGCAATCGAGCGCGCCCCCGATGCGTCCGCGCTCGCCGTGTACGCTGAAACCGACTTGCTCTGCTATCGCGCCGAGACGCCACCAGAGCTTGCTGCGCGCGAAGCCGAGCGGTGGGATCCGTTGCTCGACTGGGCGGCCCGAAGGTTCGATGTGGCGTTCGTGGTTACCAGCGGCATCGTCCATCGCCCCCAACCCGCGCAGACCGTTGCTCGCCTCGCCCAGGCCGTTGCCGCCAAGGACGCTTTCGAGCGTACTGCGCTGTCGCCGCTTGTCACCATCGGCGGCTCGCTTGTTGTCGCGCTTATGCTGAACGAGCACGCGATCGAGCCCGAGGCGGCGTTCGAAGCCTGTCATCTCGATGAGCTGTGGCAGGCGGAATTGTGGGGTGAGGACTGGATGGCGACCGATGCGCGCGCTGCTCGACGTGCAGACTTCCTGAACGCGGCGCGCTTCCTGGACCTTTTATGAAGGGCGCGTGAGGCCTCGGATAAAGCCGATCAGGCTCGTCTGACGGCTGCGCTTCAGGCGTTCGGAGGCGAGGATAGTCTTCACTTCGGCAAAGCAGCGTTCGACGTCGTCATTCACAAGCACGTAGTCGTAACCGTCCCAGTGCGCGATTTCCGACCCGGCGCGTGCCATCCGCGCCTCGACGACCTCGGCTGTGTCGGTGGCGCGTCCTGCAAGCCGACGGTGCAATTCGTCCATTGACGGCGGCAGGATGAATACGCGCACCACATCCCCGCCCGCCTGTTGATAAAGCTGTTGCGCGCCTTGCCAGTCGATGTCGAACAACACGTCGCGCCCACGCGACAGGATCGCATCGACGGGTGCGTGCGGCGTTCCGTAGCGATGCCCGAAAACATGTGCCCATTCGAGGAACTCGCCCGCCGCGACCATCGCCCGAAAGCGTTCCAGATCGACGAAGTGATAGTCGACGCCGTCGATTTCACCCGGGCGCATCGGCCGTGTCGTCGCAGAAACCGACATTTCCAGTCCGGCATCGGATGCCAGCAACTTGCGTGCTATCGTCGATTTGCCCGCACCCGACGGTGACGACAGTACGAAGAGCAGGCCTCTGCGGGCAAGCGGGAAGGTGGCGGGCATGGCCGCTCTTGCCGCGCCCGTCGCGAGGCGTCAACGTGGCGCGATGCAAAGCCCTTCCATCCGCGATATCGGCGTTCGTCATTGGGCTATCGTCGTTGGTATTCTCGCCGTGATGGCGACGATATTGCTTGGGGCCGGCCGCAATCCGATCTGCGCGTGCGGATATGTCGCGTTGTTCCACGGCGCGCTCGATGCCGGCAACAGCCAGCACATCGCCGACTGGTACACCCCGAGCCATATCATCCACGGTTTTCTGTTCTATGCGCTTGGATGGCTGGTACTTCGCTCGCGTTCCCCCGGCGAGCGACTGATCCTGGCCGTACTGATCGAAGCCGCTTGGGAAGTCTTCGAAAACTCGCAGGCAGTCATCGACCGCTACCGAGAGGCGACGATTGCTTTAGGTTACACGGGCGACTCGGTCATCAATTCGGTTGCTGACGTTGCATGGATGGCACTGGGATTCGCCGTCGCACGGCGCGCTCCGGTCTGGATAACCGTTTGCCTGGCGATAGCCTTCGAGTTCATGACGCTGGTTATTATCCGCGACAATCTGACGCTCAACGTGCTTATGCTTGTCGCCCCAGTGGAGGCGATAAAGATCTGGCAGGGCGCCGGTTGAACTCGGGCGCGGCCGTCATCCAAAGCAGGTCAAATCCGCGTCGCTTGACGCCGATCATAGGCTTTTTTCGCAACATAGGCACCGCCCAGCAGCAAACCGAGTGGACCCAGCCGGCGCAGTCCACCGGCCGCCAATGCTCCGAACACTGCTCCCTTGACGCCGCCCTTGCCATCGCGTCGATCAATCTCGCGACCGACGAGTGCACCAATAACCTTGCCGATCATGCCTTTTGCTCCGTGTTTCCGATCATGTCCTCAGGACGCACGAGGCGGTCGAAAGTTGCAGCGTCGACAAGATCGAGAGCGAGAGCAGCCTCGCGCAGCGTAAGATGCTCGTGGTGAGCGTGTTTCGCGATCTTGGCCGCATTGTCGTAACCGATCTCGGGCGCAAGCGCGGTTACCAGCATAAGCGAGCGATCGAGCAATTCACCAATCCGCGCGCGGTTCGGCTCGATGCCGTCGACACACCGTTCGGCGAAACTTATCATGCCCGTACTGAGCAGGTCGATCGATCGAAGCACATTGGCGCCGATCAACGGCTTGAAGACGTTGAGCTCGAGGTGCCCTTGCATCCCACCAATTGTCACCGCCACGTGGTTGCCCATCACTTGCGCGGCGACCATCGTCATCATTTCGCACTGAGT
>JANMKS010000089.1:0-2257 GCA_031372155.1 Sphingomonas sp. | reverse complement strand
CATTGTGGTGCGCCAGCGCGAACCCTTCGGTTTTGACGCTCCCCAGAAACGTCATTGCCGATAGCGAGCGGTGTCGTGATGAACTGCGCGGCCTTTTGCCGAGCAGCGCGCCCAGGGCGGCGGGATCGCCGTTGAATATGATCTGATCGCTCGCCAATCGTTCGCCGGTGTCGAGTGTCACGCCGGAAGCGCGTCCTCGCTCGGTCGTTATGCCTGCCACGACGCTGTTGTAGCGAAAGCGCGCTCCATGCCGTTTCGCCAGCGCCTCGATGGCGGTCGCCAGCGCTGTCATGCCGCCCTCGATCGCCCACACGCCCTCCGCCTCGACATGCGCGATCAGCATCAGCGTGGCGGGCGACTGGAACGGCGATGATCCGCAATAGGTGCTGTAGCGGGCGAACAACTGGCGCAACCGCGGATCGCGGAAATACTCGCCGAGCACTTTCCAGAGCGATTCATAAGGCCGGATCGCAATCAGATCGCCAATCCGGCTGAGGCCGATACGGCGCATCAGTCCGATGGGGCCAACCCTCGAATCGCGCATGAACGCCGCATCGAGCGTATCGTGAACGCGCTTCGCATCGACGCGAAAGCGAGCATAGCCCTTTGCGTTGTCCGCGCCCGCGAAATCGGCGATCGCCGCTTCGCTCGCGGCACCGTCGGCGAACAGGTCGAGCGTATCGGCACCCCAGGCATGTCGGGCGATGACGTGCATAGGTGACAGTCGGATGTGCGAAGCAAGCGACTCGCCGCACGCTTCGAACAACGCGTCGAAGACATCGCGTTTTGTGAACACCGTCGGCCCGGCGTCAACAACCCCGCCGCCGATCCTTTCCTGCCGGATTTTGCCGCCCGATCGCGTCGATGCTTCCACGACAGTTACATCGCAACCGCGCGCTGCGAGCAGCGCCGCACTTGCAAGGCCACCGATCCCTGCACCGATAACGATAACCTGCGGACCGCTCAAAGCCGCATCCTCCAGCTTGCTTCATGCCAATATGTCCAGCAATCTGGACAGATGCAATTGCCCAATCGCGACGACATTGAACTGTGGATCGCCGAAAGGCGCAATGCCTTGATTGGCAATCTGGCGTTCCGTCGCGGTGCAGCAAAGCTGTGGCTGACGCAGCCCGTCGCCCGGGCGCGCGCCGGGCAGGTCTTCGATCTGGTAGCGGGCTTCGTCTATTCGCAGATACTCTTTGCCTGCGTCGAGACGCGCCTGATGGGGCGCCTTGCGAAAGGTCCCGCGCAACCCGGCGAACTGGCGCTGGCGATGAACTTGCCACTGCCCGGAGCCGAACGCCTGCTGAAGGGTGCCGCCGCGATCGGCATCGCGCAACGGTTGCGCGATGGACGCTATATCCTCGGCCGCCACGGCGCTGCGATTCACGGCGATCCGGGAATCGTCGCGATGATCGCGCATCATCGCTTGCTCTACGCCGACCTCGCCGACCCGGTCGCGCTCCTGCACAAAGGCGGCGGTGGCGGTGATTTGGCCGCGTATTGGGCATATTCAAAGGGCGATGCTGCCCCATATTCGGCGCTGATGGCGGCATCGCAGGCGATGGTTGCCGAACAGACTTTCTCGGCTTGGGACTTCCGGGGAACAAAGCGCCTGCTCGATGTGGGCGGCGGTTCGGGCGCATTCGTCGCAGCGGTGCGTGCCGCACATCCGGGAATCGAGACGGCGGTGTTCGATCTTCCGGGCGTCGTCGGCTCCGGTTCGACGACCATCTATCCCGGCGACTTCAAGCGCGACTCGCTTCCTGGAGGGTTCGATACGATCAGCCTCGTCCGCATCCTGCACGATCATGATGACGATGTGGCGCAAGCATTGCTGTTGCGAGTCGCTGCGGCGCTTCCCGTCGGCGGGCGTGTCGTTATCGCCGAGCCGATGGCCGGCACAGTGAGTGCTCGCGCTATGGGGGACGCATATTTCGGCTTTTACCTCTGGGCCATGGGGTCGGGGCGCCCGCGCGGTGCCCGTGAAATTTGCAGAATGCTGGAACAGGCGGGCTTCGTGAAAGCCGTTCGAAAGTCGGGCCATCTGCCCCTCGTGGCGAGTGTCGTAACGGCCGTTGTCCAAAAAGCGTAAAGATGCGTTGACAACATTAAGTGTCCAGCTAGGATTACAGCTTGTTCGCATTAGGGCGGGTTCACCGTCGGCGACAGGGAGGGCCGTATGGACGCAATCGCGATCATACTCGAGGCGCCGGAACGGCTCTCGGTCCGCCCCCTGTTGCTCAACGAAACGCAA
>JANMKS010000086.1:0-3970 GCA_031372155.1 Sphingomonas sp. | reverse complement strand
AATCGCGGCCGAACCGGGCAGTGACATGCCGAGCGCCTCGGTCAGCGAATTCATCGTCGTCGCCGTGCCCATCGTGTTGCAATAGCCGGTCGACGGCGCCGACGACGCGACAAGCGCCATGAACCCTTTGTAGTCGATTTCACCCGCCGCAAGCAGCTCGCGCGCCTTCCACACGATTGTCCCCGAACCGGTCCGCGCACCCTTGTACCAGCCATTGAGCATCGGCCCGACCGACAATGCGATGGCCGGAATGTTGACTGTCGCCGCCGCCATAAGACACGACGGGGTCGTCTTGTCGCAGCCGATCGTCAGGACCACGCCATCGATGGGGTAGCCGTAGAGCGTCTCGACCAACCCCAGATACGCCAGGTTGCGGTCGAGCATCGCGGTCGGGCGCTTGCCCGTTTCCTGAAGCGGATGGACCGGAAATTCCAGCGGGATCCCGCCTGCCTCACGAATACCATCCTTCACGCGCTGAGCCAGGACGAGGTGATGGCGGTTGCACGGCACAAGGTCGCTGCCAGTTTGAGCGATGCCGATGATCGGGCGGTCGGACTGCATCTCCTCCAGGCTGAACCCGTAATTCAGGTACCGCTCGAGGTAGAGCGCAGTCATGTCGGGGTTTGCGTCGTTGTCGAACCACGCACGCGAGCGCAGGCGTTTTGCCCCTTCTGCCGCGATTTCATGCCCGGTCATCGTCGACGTGCGCTCCTGCATCGGGCGGGTTGATACCGAGCGAACGCAGCAATAGAAAGCATATTATCTTATAAAAGAAAGCAGCTATCCGATGGTGATCCGAATTGGCCTTGTCGGCGTCGGCAAAATCGCGCGCGACCAGCATATTCCTGCACTGCTCGCCAGTCCCGATTTTGAAATCGCGGCGACTGCGAGCCGCTCGGGCGAAGGTATCGAGGGTCGGCCCGCGTACCGGGAGATCGGCGATATGTTGACAGGCGAGCCTGATCTGGAGGCGGTGACGCTCTGCACACCGCCCGAGGGCCGCGATGCGCTCGCGATGGAGGCGATGGAAGCGGGGCTGCACGTCATGCTCGAAAAGCCTCCGGGCACCTCCACTGGACAGGTCGAGGCTTTGGAAAGCCACGCGATCAAGAAGGGCGTAACCCTGTTTGCGACGTGGCACTCACGCGAAGCGGGTGCGGTCGACCCTGCACGCGAGTGGCTCGCCACGAAGCGTATCGACAGCGCACACATCGTCTGGAAAGAGGATATCCGGCGTTGGCACCCGGGGCAGGAATGGATCCTGGGGCCGGGGGGCTTCGGCGTGTTCGACCCCGGCATCAATGCGCTTTCGATCGCGACGGCGATACTGCCGGGGCCATTCGTCCTGGAGGCATCACGAATCGAAGTGCCGGAGGGTCGCGCCTCGCCAATCGCTGCTACGCTGCAAATGCGTGCCGCCGCGACGCGCGTGACCGCAGATTTCGATTTTCGACAGACCGGGCCGCAATGCTGGAACATCATTGTCGAAACCGATGCCGGCACACTTCGCCTCGAGGAAGGCGGCAGCGTTCTGAAGATCAATGACGACCCAGCCGTCAGGGAAGAGAACCGGGAATACCCCAGGCTCTATCAACGGTTCGCCGATCTGGTCAGGCGAAAAGCGCAGGATGTCGATGTCGCTCCGCTGCGGATCGTTACCGAAGCGCTCGCCCGCGCAAACCGAGTCAGCGTGCCTGCTTTCCAATTTTAGCTTACGAGTCTTATAGATAAGATAATTAGCTTGTCAGGCAAATCGACCCTGCACTAAGGCACGATCAAGGCGTGCTGAAAGCCGCCAGCAACAACCAGGGAGTTGGCCATGCGCCTGAAACATATTGTCTTGTCGTCATCGTCGGTTCTGGGTCTGTTGGTCTCGGCGCCTGCCTATGCGCAGAACGTAGGCGCGACTCCGGCGCCCCAGGCAGCCGAGGAGGCAGAGGGGGATACCGACATTGTCGTGACCGGGTTCCGGGAAAGCTTGCAGTCGTCCGCGAATATCAAGCGCAATTCGGTGCAGGTCATCGACTCGGTCGTGGCCGAAGACATCGGCAAGCTGCCCGACCTCGCCGTGTCCGACACGGCTTCGCGCCTGCCCGGCGTTCAGGTCGTGCGGCTTGGCGGCGAAGCTTCGCAGGTGCTCGTCCGCGGCCTCGACGAGCGGTACTTCAATACGGTTTATAATGGCCGCGAGATCTTTACTGCAGAACGCCGCCAGGTCGCGCTTCAGGACTTTCCCTCGGCGGGCATTGCCGCGCTCGAGGTGTTCAAGACGTCAACCGCCAATCTGGTCGAACCCGGCCTTGCCGGCCTCGTCAATGTGCGCTCGCGCCGCCCCTTCGATTTCGACAAGGGACAGATTTCGGGCACGGCGTGGGGCCTGTACACCAAGCAGGGCGACAAGGTGACGCCCAACGGGAACATTCTGGTCACTGATCGGTGGGACACCGGCATCGGCGATATCGGCGTGCTGCTCAACGCCTCCTACACCGAAATGCAGTATCTCGACAGCGAGCCGTCGAACACCGATTTCCTCGCAACGCCGTCGCCGACGTTGCGATTCCCCGATATCCAGCGGCTTTTCTATCGTTCTGGAAACCGGGTCCGCCCGTCGGTCAACGGCGCGATCCAGTGGCGTCCCGCGCCCGGCCTTGAGTTCTACGCCGAAGCATTATGGCAGGGCTTTCGCAACAAGATCGATGATCGGCTGCTCGAAGTTCCGCTTTACGGCGCGACCTACAGCAACCTCGTCTATCGCAACGGCAGCACCAACCTTCTACGCAGCGGCACCGCGACGAACCCCGGCAATACGATCTTCACCTTCCAGGGGGCGACACTCAACAAGACCGACACATATCAGTACGCGATCGGCGGCAGCTACGACGCGGGGCCATTGCGCCTCACGGCTGATGTCGCCCGTACCAACAGCACCTTCAAGGGATCGACCGAGTCGCTGGATCGTCGTTTCAACGGTGGCTACACTGTCGACTTCGACCTCGACACGCCACAGTTCACGCTCCGCAATATCGACCTCGCCAATCCGGCGAACAGCACCTTCCAGGGCTTGTACGAGCAGAACCAGAAGTCCTCCGGCAAGGACTGGCAGGCGCGCGTCGACGCCACGTACACCTTCGACAATTTCTTCGTGCGCAGTTTCCAGGTGGGCGCGCGCTACACCGACCGCGATGCGTTGCGGCAGTTCAGCGACCGTTACAATTTCATCCTTGGTCAAAACATTTCGGGTGCCACGCTGCCGGTCACTTACGCGCAGATCAACCCGGGCTTCCGCGGCACCGATGTGCAACCCACACGCAGCTTCTTCTCACCGACCTATGACAGCATTCGTGCCAACATCGTCGCCCTACGGGCAATCGCGGGCTATGGTGCCGCGCCACCCGCTCCGTTCACACAGTACACTGCAACCGAAGAAACCAAGGCTGGCTATGCCCAGGTCAATTTCGGGTTCGGTGATACCATCGAGGGCACCGTCGGCGTTCGTGCCACCAAGGCAAAAACCCGGGTTACGGGAACAAGCGCGGGCCTTTTGCCCAGCCAGGGTGGTGACGACTGGGAGTTTCTTCCCAACGCAAGCGTGCGCTGGCGGATCACGCCCGAATTGCAGTTGCGGCTGTCGGGCACGCAGACGATCACACGTCCGGTTTTCGCCGACCTGAACCCCGCGACAAGTCTCGGGCCGCCGCCCGGCGTCGTCGTGCCCAACCCGGCGGACCCGTTCGTCAACGCGCGGCGCGGGAACAGCGGCAATCCGTTTCTGGAGCCGTTGCGGTCGGACAATTACGACGCCAGCCTGGAATACTACTTCTCGCGCACCGGATTTGCCTCAGTGGCGGCATTCCGTCGTGACCTGACGGGCTTCGTGGTGCCGACCGACTTCCGCTTCATCGACCCGACACTCGGGCCGCTGATCATCACGGCCCCGGTAAACGGTGGCAAGGGCCGGGTCGAAGGGTAC
>JANMKS010000017.1:0-3159 GCA_031372155.1 Sphingomonas sp. | reverse complement strand
CAGATGCGTGATAATCGACCTGCCGTGCTCGACACCTTCAACTATGGCCCCGGGCTTGACGAGCTGCGGGCAAATTCGCTTAGCGATATCGGCCTCGCTGCGCCAAAGGCCCCGGTCTGGACACGCACCGAACCGGCGTTTGCCATCGCTGCCGAGTGACCGACCTCACCGCCGACTACGCGGCCGCAGGTTTTGGGGGCCAGTTGCCGTTTGGTCAGCACCCTGCACTGCTCGTCGTCGATGTCTGCAATGCCTATCTCGACCCGGCCTCGCCGCTGTATGCCGGGGCGGAGAGCGCGCTCGCATCGAACATCCGGCTGGTCGATGCCGCGCGCTCGGCGGGAATTACAGTCATCTTCACGCGCGTTCTGTACACCGCCCAGGGCGTTGATGGGGGTTTGTTTTACCGCAAAGTGCCCGCTTTGAAGGCGTATCTGCCGGGCAATCCGCTCGGCGACTTTCCCGCAGGGTTCGGCCCGCGCGATGACGAGGTCGTCGTTACCAAGCAATACGCCTCGGCCTTTTTTGGAACGACGCTGGCTGCAACGCTGAACGCCATGCGCGTCGACACAGTCTTCATCACCGGCTTTTCGACGAGCGGCTGTGTGCGGGCGACTGCTCTCGACGCGTTGCAACACGGCTTTGCGCCTTTTGTCATCCGCGATGCCTGCGGGGACCGTGCAGCGGGGCCGCATGAAAGCAATTTGTTCGACCTTCAGGCGAAATATGCCGAAGTCATCAGCGAGGCGACCGCGCTCGAGTTATTGGCAGTATTGAAATGACACCGTTATTCGCTCGGACGGCCGTGGCTGCCGACGCGGCGGAGTGAAGCGACCGCGCCGAGTGTGCCCTTTGGCTAAGCCTTGAAATCGCGCGCAATCGCGCTGCGGGCCGCTTTGCCGTAAGGCGGTTTCAGACCCGCCAGTTTCGCGACGTCGATCTTTGGCTGCCGGTACACGCTCTTGGCATGACTGAAAGTGCGAAACCCGTCGATGCCGTGATAGCTACCCATCCCGCTTGGCCCCACTCCGCCGAACGGCAGATCCTCCATGCTGACGTGAAATACCACGTCGTTGACCGTAACGCCGCCCGAGATTGTCGTATCGAGCACACGCCGTTGCTCGCTTGAATCCTGTCCGAAGTAATAAAGCCCCAGTGGTCGGTCGTGCGCGTTCACATACGCCACTGCCTCTTCGATCCGGTCATAGGTCTTGATCGGCAAGACGGGACCGAAAATCTCTTCCTGCATGACTGTCATCTCGTCGGTCGGGTTGCGGACGAGCGACAGCGGCATCTTCGTGCCGTTCTGCGCGGCAAAATCCTCGGAGGCAGGATTGACCTCGATCACCTGGCCGCCCTTCGCGCGTGCATCGTCGAGGTAGCCGTTCAACCGGTCGCGATGCCGCGCGTTGATGACACTCGTATAGTCGTCGTTGCCCAGCAGCGTCGGGTACATCACCGACACCGCGCCCTTTATCTCGGCGACCAGTTCGGCCTCATGCTCACGTGGGACCAGCACGTAATCGGGTGCCAGGCAGATTTGTCCCGCATTGAGCATCTTGCCGATGGCGATCCGTTCCGCCGCTTGCTTCAGGTTCGCCGAACGGCCGATGATCGTCGGCGACTTGCCCCCGAGTTCGAGTGTGACCGGCGTCAGGTTGTCGGCGGCGGCATGCAGGATATGCTTGCCGATCCCGGTCGCGCCGGTGAAGATCAGGTGATCGAACGGCAGCTTGGCAAACAATTGCCCGACCTCGGGACCACCACTGAAGAACGCCACCTCGTCCGCTGCAAAATACTTGGGCGCGACCTCTTCGAAAAGCGCCGCCACTTCGGGTGTGAATTCGCTCGACTTGACCATCGCACGGTTCCCGGCGCCGAGCGCCCCGACCAGCGGACCCATTGTCAACTGGACCGGAAAATTCCACGGCGCGATGATCCCGATCACGCCTTTCGGCTGATACTCGATCCGCGCCTTCGCCCCGAGCAGACCGAGCGGAAATTGCACCGGCCGCTTTTCGGGCCGCATCCAATTTCCGATATGGCCGATCGCATGTTTGGCCTGACGGATCGATGCGACGACATCGGTCATCATCGATTGCGTATGGCTGCGATGCCCGAAATCTTCGGACAGCGCCTGTGCAAAGGCATCGCCATGATCGAGCATCATCGCAATGCACCGCTTCAGCCGGTCCTTGCGCGCGGCGATGCTTACCGGCAATTCCCCAGCCAACGCAGACCTTTGCGACTGAAGAACTTCGTTCATGTCGTGCATCGTCATTCCCCTCTGACATACGATGCGACGTCTGGTTTCGTTTCGCAACCCGTGAAGCGCGTTGCATCGCGGCACGCCGCCGCTATGAAGCGCGCGACGCTACGGCAAGAAGGGGTGCAGATGCCGCAATCGTTCGAGACCCTAATCCTGTTCGGCGCAACCGGCGATCTGGCACAACGCATGTTGTTCCCGTCGCTTTACAATCTCGACTGCGACGGATTGCTGCCGGCTGCGTTCCGTGTCTTCGGAGCGGCCCGTTCGGACCTGACTCGCGAAGCTTTTCGCGCACAGGTGCTGGAGTCGCTTCAGGCGCTCGAACTGTTCGACCACGCCCGGGCGTCGAAATTCGTCGATCGCGTCGATTACTGCCGCGTTTCCGCGGACGCGCCCGACGATTTCGAGTGCCTCGCCGCGAAGGTCGCCGATGCCAAGGCAAAGGGTATCGCCTTCTATCTATCGACGCCGCCCGCGCTGTTTGCGCCGGTCGTTGCAGGCCTCTCAAGCGTCGGCTTGACCGGTCCCGAAACCCGCATCGCCATGGAAAAGCCGATCGGCCACGACTTGCCGTCAAGCCGTGAGGTCAACGCCCGTGTCGGCGCGGCGTTCGACGAGGAGGACATCTTTCGCGTCGATCACTACCTCGGCAAGGAGACTGTGCAGAACCTGCTCGTCCTGCGCTTCGGCAACACGCTGTTTGAGCCGTTGTGGAACGCTTCAAACATCGAACATGTTCAGATCACCGTCGCCGAGACCGTGGGCCTGGAGGGCCGGGTGTCTTACTACGATGGCGTCGGGGCGCTAAGCGACATGGTTCAGAACCATATGCTGCAATTACTAGCGCTCGTCGCGATGGAACCGCCCGCAAGCTACACAGCGACGGCGGT
>JANMKS010000005.1:0-2227 GCA_031372155.1 Sphingomonas sp. | reverse complement strand
GCAGGGTTCACCGGCCCCGTCCGAACGGCCGCCAAACACACTAGGCACGATCGCGCCGTCAAGCTCGGGGATGGCGACCATCATCGTCGCTTCGAGCGGCAGCAGCCCGTTGCGACCTGCGCCCCATTGCTCGAGTGTCTGGAACTCGAGCGGTTGCGCCGCGACATAAGGCACATCGAGCGCGGCGAGCATGTCCTCGGCGGCCTTTGCGTCGTTATAAGCCGGGCCGCCGACGAGCGAGAAGCCGGTCAGCGAGACGACGGCATCGACCGTTGCTGCGCCGTCCCTCATAAAGAATGCTTCGATCGCCGGGCGACTGTCGAGGCCGCTGGCGAAGGCCGGGACGACGTTCAGACCCTTGGCCTCGAGCGCGGCGATCACGCCGTCATAATGCGCAGCATCGCGACCGAGCAGATACGATCGCAACATCAGCAGGCCGACGGTGCCCTGTGTGGCCTTGCCCGCCAAGCGTGCGGCATTGTCTGTCATGCGCTCGGGCAGGGCGGGGTGATAGACGCCGACTTCGGGATATTCGATCGGCGCGACCGCCTTCATCGTGCCGCGCAGGTCGCGGCGCTCGCCATCGGCGTAACGATCAACCAGCGCGCGAACCATGTTGACGACGTTGTCGTCCGAACCAGCCAGCCAGTATTGCAGCGTCAGGAAATAGGCACGCACGTCCTGTGCTGCGCCTGGAATGAATCGCAGGATCTTCGGCAGGCGACGCAGCATTTTCATCTGGCCTGCGCCGCCCGACTGGCCGGGTTTGGCGGAGCCGCGGAGCTTCTTGAGCAGCGCCATGGGCCCACTTGCCGGCTTGTCCATGCGGTAATCGCCGAGCCGCGTCAGCTTCACGACTTCGCTTGCCGACATGATGCCGAGCATGGCGTCGCAGCTTTCGCGGCGAGCGGCGAGCGCGGGCATCACCGCATTGATGTGGTCCTCGAGAAACAGCATCGTCGCGATGACGATGTCGCCGGTCGCAATATCTGCGTGGCAGCGTTCGAGGCTGGCGGGATCGCGGTCCCAGTCGGCAGCGGCGTGGAAGGCGATGCTGATGCCCGATCCCTCGCGCGTCAGTTGTGCGGCGGCCCGTTCCGCCGCGCCTGACAGATGGTTGTCGAGCGTGACGATCACGACGCGAACTTTCGGGACGAGGCTACCGTGCATAATGTGCTTTCGCATCGTAAAGCGTGTCGCGTGTGATAGTCGCCAGCCCGCGCTCGGCGGCGTAGCTTTCCGTGTTGCGGCGCGCTTTGCCACGGACGAAGAACGGTATCTTCTTCAATTCGTTTTCCGCAAGTTGATCCCACACGCCGTTCGTGTCGGGTGCAGTAGACACCTCTGTTTCCGCGAAAGCCGGCTCCTCGACTTCGCTCGAGGCCAACGGTGAATGTGAATGACCCAAATGCGACGATCCCGCGCCGTCCGAAAACTCGAAGTCATCACGGAACATCGTCAGCAGATGTTCCTCCAGTCCCATTGTCAACGGGTGTACCCAGCTGTCGAACAGCACGTTCGCGCCTTCCCAGCCCATCTGCGGCGAGTGGCGGGCCGGAAAATCCTGGACGTGAACCGGTGCCGAAATCACCGCGCAGGGGATGCGGAAGCGCTTGGCGATGTGGCGCTCCATCTGGCTGCCGAGGACGAGTTCGGGCGAGAGTGCTTCGATGGCGGCTTCGACTTCGAGGTAGTCGTCGGTGATCAGCGGCTCGAGGTCATAAAGTTTCGCTGCGTCGCGCATGTCACGTGCGAATTCGCGATTATAGCAGCCGATTCCGACGACCTGGAAGCCGAGTTCGTCGCGGGCCACGCGCGCGGCGGCAATGGCGTGCGTCGCGTCACCGAAGATGAAGACCCGCTTGCCGGTCAGGTACGTGGAATCGACCGAGCGGCTGTACCAAGGCAGGCGCGAGGGGTCAGCCGCAAGCGCAGCAGCGGCATCGATGCCGGTTGCAGCCGCAACTTCGTTCAGGAAATCGCGTGTCGCGCCATGACCGATGGGCACGGTTCGGATGGTTGTCTGTCCAAACGTCTTTTCAAGCCAGCGTGCGGCGGTGTCGGCGATTTCCGGATACATCAGAATGTTGATGTCGGCGTCGCCTAGCCGGGCGAGGTCAGCCGGGCTGGAGTCGAGCGGGGCGATGACGTTTACGTCGACGCCAAGTGAGTCGAGCAGCTTGACGACTTCGACGATGTCGTCGCGGTGGCGGAAGCCCAGTGCTGA
>JANMKS010000480.1:0-9106 GCA_031372155.1 Sphingomonas sp. | reverse complement strand
CACCCGAATTCGATGCAAAAGGAACGTTCATCGGGGGCAGTTTCCTGCATGCCTCGGCACGCGACTTCGCGCGTTTCGGAGAGCTGCTGCGCGGGCGCGGTGCGATCGACGGCACCCGCGTCGTCTCCGATCGCTGGGTAGATTTCATGCTTTCGTCGTCATCGGAAAACCCCGGCTATGGCGCGCATATCTGGCTTAACCGGCCGCAACCGGGCGGTGGTGACAACCCGCTCTTTCCCGGACACGGCGGCGATGACCTGTTCGCCTGCCTGGGCCATGTCGGGCAGTATATCGTTGTTTCGCCTCGACAAAAGCTGACGATCGTGCGGCTCGGCAAAACCGATGACGGCGTCCTCGACCCTGTAAGGCAGGCGCTCCAGAAGGTCGTCGACGCGGTCCCGCCTACAGCGTGAAGACGCCTTCGATCACCGTCACGCACTGCCCTCCCAGCACGACCCGGTCGCCGTCCAGACGACACGCCACACGCCCTCCTCTCGCCGATGCCTGATAGGCCTTGAACGATGGGCCGATCGATTGTGCCCAATACGGCACCATCACCGCATGGGCCGACCCCGTCACCGGATCTTCGGGTATTTCGAAAAACGGCGTAAAAACGCGGCTGACGACGTCGGCAGTCGTGCCGCGAGCGCTTACGATGGCAACGATAGGGCCGAGTGCGGCAAGCGCGGCCATGTCCGGCTGCACCGCTCGAACCGCTTCTTCGTCTTCGACAATCAGCAACGCATAACCCTTTTCATGCCACAACATATCGCGAGTCACGGTCAAACCCAGAGCGGCCCCAATCTGAGGCAACTGACGCGGTGTTGGTCCCCAGGCGGGAAGTGACAGCTCATATCCCTCGTTCGCGCGGGCGACGGTGAGTACGCCCGCCTGACGCGTTCGAAAGCTGACACGGTTCAGCTCCGGCTCCTTGCCCAGCACGAAATGCCCGCTCGCCAGCGTCGCATGACCGCATAGCGCCACTTCGGCAGCGGGCGTGTGCCACCGCAACTCGTAATCGCTTTGCCCGGTGGCATCAGCGACGATGAAAGCGGTTTCGCTCAGATTATTTTCAGACGCGATCGCTTGCAGCACGTCGTCGTTCAGCCATGCGTCGAGCGGCATTACCGCTGCCGGATTGCCCGCAAAGCGCTGATGGGCGAAGGCGTCTATCTGAGCAAAGGGTATCTTCACCGCGTCGCCTCCTCGGCAAGATGGCTGGGTAAAACGCCTTCCTTATCCACCTGTCCCTCCGGATCGATGTGAATAAGGATCTCGGTTCCCGGGAACTCATGGCGCAATTTTTCCTCGACCTCGTCCATGACGCGGTGGGCTTCGGCAACCGTCATCCCGGGGTCGACCCAGACATGGAATTGTACGAAATCTTGCGTGCCGCTGGAACGGGTGCGAAGGTCGTGAATGCCGTTCAATTCGCTGTGACGGGCAGCGACCGCAAGGAACCGTTGGCGTCTTTCCTCGGGCCATTCGCGATCCATCAGCTGATCGATGGCTTGGGTCGACGCCCGCCATGCCCCCAGAAACAGGAACAGGGCAATGCCGACGCCGAACACGGGGTCCGCCCAGCCTATTCCGGCATATTGGTCCAGGCCCAGCGCTGCGATCACCGCTACGTTGAGCAAGACGTCCGACTGGTAATGGACATGGTCGGCGTGAATCGCGACCGATCCAGTGCGCTGAATGACGAACCGTTGATAAGCAAGCAGCGCGAAGGTCGCGGCAATCGCGATCAGCGAGACGCCGATGCCGTATTCCGCGTTCGCCGTAACTTCTCCGCGCATCAGTCGCTCGACGGCGCGCCACAGAATGGCAAAGGCGGAAAATCCGATGACGACAACCTGGAACAGCGCGGCAAGCGCTTCGGCTTTGCCATGTCCGAAGCGATGTTCGCTGTCTGCGGGCTGCGCGGCAAAGCGCACTCCGTAAAGCGTCACGAGCGATGCGAGCAGATCGAGCCCGGTATCCGCAAGCGACCCGAGCATCGCCACCGACCCTGTCGCCCAAGCGGCGTACGCCTTCAATCCGAGAAGAAAAATCGCAGTAGCGATGCTGGCCAGCGCCGCCCGGGTCGTGAGCGTTGCCCGACCCAGGTCAGGTTCATGCGCATGATGGTGCCTGCCGCTCATGGATAAAGCAGGCTCATGGTCCAGCCGGTCGCGTTCCGGACGAACAACTCGCGGTTGTGAAGACGGTGCTCACCGTCGGACCAGAATTCGATCCGTCCGGGGGCGACGCGATATCCGGACCAGTGCGGTGGCCGCGGAACGTCGGTGTCCGCGAAACGCGCAGTTGCTTCGCGAAGACTGCGCTCAAGCTCGCCCCGATCGGCGAGCGGGCGCGACTGGTCCGACGCCCATGCGCCCAGCCGCGAAGTGCGTCCGCGCGTGGCGAAATAGGCGTCTGCTTCGGCGTCGGACACGCCCGTAACCGCCCCTTCCACGCGCACCTGCCGACGCAATGATTTCCAGTGAAAAAGCAATGCCGCTTGCGGATTGACCAGCAACTCCTCAGCCTTGCGGCTTTGCTGGTTCGTGAAAAAGACGAACCCGTCACTGCTCACCCCTTTGAGCAATACCATTCGCAGACTTGGTCGACCCGCTGCGTCCGCGGTCGCCACTGCTACGGCGTTCGGATCGTTTGGCTCCGTAGCCTCTGCTTCTGAGAGCCAATGGGAAAAGCGCACGATGGGATCGATGTTCATTACTGCGCCTTACTGCGGAGCCCGCGCGTGTTGCAACGCGACACCGCAATAGTGTTATAGAAGCCTCGGGGGTTGGGGCGTAAGCATGCGTGAAGTGAACAGTCCCGCAACCGAACTGCATGAAGGTGAGGGCGCCGCTTGGCTCGATGCCTACGCGCAGGTCGTGAAGCGCGGCGACGTGGCAGTCGCCTCGGCGCACCCGAAGATGTGGTCAGCCATGGTCCACGAAGTCGCCGAAGCAAGCGGCGGCGACTTGCTGCAGGCGCGCCTCCGCATCCAGCGCCAGGCCGAAGAGATCGGGACCGGTTTCCGCATGACCGGCGAAAGCGAAGAGCGGAAATGGCCGCTATCGCCGTTGCCGCTGATGATCGACGCTCGGGAATGGGCGGGAATCGCGGACGCGGTCGCACAGCGTGCCGCGCTTATGGAGCTTCTCTTACAGGACATCTATGGGGCGCAGCGGTTGATAGGCAACGGCTTGCTGCCTTCTGCGTTGCTTAACGGCAGTCCGCATTTCCTGCGCCCAATGGTGGGATTGATGCCGCCGGGTGGATGGCACCTGCACTTCTATGCGGCAGATATCGGTCGCGGACCCGATGGCGAGTGGCGCGTGCTAGCCGACCACACGCGGACACCGACGGGGGCCGGATATGCGCTCGAAAACAGGCTCGCGGTGTCGCGCGTTCTGCCGGGCTTGCAGACCCGAATGAACATCGAGCGGCTAGCACCTTTTTTCAGCAACGTGCGCGCGGGCATTGCGGCCTCGTGCCGTCGCAGCGAACCCCGCATTGCTCTGTTGACCCCCGGTCGTTTCAACCAGAGCTATGCCGAGCAGGCGCATCTGGCACGATATCTCGGCCTCTTGCTCGTCGAGGGCGAAGATCTGGCCGTCCATGACGACAAGCTCTACCTTCGCACGATCGAAGGCATGAAGCGCGTCGATGCCCTGTGGCGGCGCGTCGACCCACGCCTGCTCGATCCGCTTGCCTTCGACAGCCGGTCCAGGATCGGTGTTCCCGGCCTCGTCGACGCGATGGCCGCGGGCAATGTCGTCATTGCCAATGCGCCGGGCGCCGGTGTTCTGGAATCACCAGCCTTTGCCGCCTTTCTTCCACGCTTGTCGGTAAGAATAACGGGCGAGGACCTGCGTATACCCAACATAGCGACGTGGTGGTGCGGACAGGACCGCGAGCGGGCGCGGGTGGTCGATGCACTCGACACGATGTTGATCGGCCCGGCATTTCCAGGCGCGCCGCGTGGCTTGCCGGGCGGTCAGGTACTAGGGAGCGACCTCGCTCCTGATGACCGCGCGGCGCTGATCGCCGACCTCGATCGGCGCGGCGTCGATTATGTGGGGCAGGAGATCGTCAAGCTCTCGACACTCCCGACCGTCGGCTCGCACGGGCTGGAGCCGCGACCGTTTTCGCTGCGAGTGTTTGCCACGCGCGACGCGGGCGGTCAGTGGAGCGTAATGCCCGGCGGCTTCGCGCGCATCGGCGAGCACCTCGACATTCGTGCAGCGGTAATGGGGGAAGGAGCATTTTCGGCCGACGTCTGCATCGTATCCGATACATTGGTCGACGCCGTCACGCTGATGCCGGAAGCGAGTGCGGTCACGATCCGTCGCAACCCGGGAACCTTGCCAAGCCGCGTCGCCGATAACCTCTTCTGGCTGGGGCGCTACCTGGAGCGCGCGGAAAGCATTCTCGCGCTCGTCATGGCAAGCATCGGCGGTTCGATCGACATGGACGGGGGCGCGCCGCTTGCCAGGCAGACCGTGGCGCACCTTGGCGCGCTGCTTGTGGGAAGCGGAGCCGCAGCCCGGCGAGCACGGGGGCGCGATGCCGACATCATCGCGCTGGCACGGGCCGCCTTCGACGACGCGAGTGAAAGCGCAAGCGTGCGAAGTCTGCTTCGTGACGCGCGTGCGATCGGCGAGGGGTCGCGTGAGCGACTGGCGACTGATGTCTGGCGGCTCCTCGACGCACCGTTTCCTGCACGCGATGCCATTGCCGCCCGCGCTACACATTTGCACGAGCGCCTCGCTGCACTTGCAGGGCTGTCAGCGGAAAACATGGGCAGAACCGCTGGCTGGCGCTTCCTCGACGCCGGACGACGCATTGAGCGCGCGATCACGGCATGCCGCCTCATCCGCGCGCTCGGCAATGACGACGCAACGCCCGACGACCTTTCGGCGCTCCTTGAACTGGCGAACAGCGCGATCGGATATCGCCAGCGCTATCCTACCGGCCTCGCACCGGTTGCGGTACGCGATCTGGTAGCGCTCGACACCAGCAATCCGCGAAGCCTCGCGTTTCAGGTGGAGGCAATCGGTACGCATCTTGCGGCGCTGCCGCGCTTGTCGGACGACGGCATGGCCGAGACCCAGCAACATCTCGCCAACGCCTTGGTGGCCCGCTTGACGACGTTGTCGGCGATCACGCTTGACCCACAGGCGACGCGCGATATCGAACACCAATTGCTCGCAATCTCCGACGCCGTCGCAAACCGCTTTTTCCTTCGCGGCGGCGAGCCTGTGCGCTCGACCGGGATGACGCTGGCGTGAGGTACCGCATCGTTCACGAAACGCGCTTCACTTACGGCGCACCGGTGCGTTTTGCGCGCTGCAATCTCCGTCTGAAACCGATTATCTGGTCCGGCCAGACTTTGATCGACCATAGTCTCGCGGTCGTCCCGTCGGGCGAATTGTCGCTGGCCAGGGCGGATGCATCACTCGCCAACGTCACCCGACTCGTGATCGGCGAGCCTGTCACAAGCCTGAGCATTGTCAGTCACGCACTTGTCGATGTCGATCGCGACATTCCCATGATCCTGACAAGCGACCCGAACCTGTCCACCGTCGCGCGACTGGCGCGCGAAAGTCGCGACGTGTCCGCCGCCTCGCCGGCGAATTACCTGTTCCCGTCGCCCATGATTGCGCTCGATCCCGCCACCGCCGAGTGGTGCGCGGAGAGCCTGGACCCCGAGCGAGGTGCGCTCGATGCGGCGCTCGATCTTGCGCTGCGTATCCAGCGCGAGCTTGCCTATGATCCTGATGCCACCAAAACCGAAACGCCTCCCGCCGTGGCGTTCAGGCAGCGGCGCGGGGTGTGCCAGGATTTCGCCCAGATCATGATCTCGGGCCTGCGGTCCGCCGGCCTTCCCGCCGCATACGTCTCCGGGTATTTGCGCACGTTGCCCCCGCCCGGTGCAGAACGGCTGGTCGGTGCGGATGCCACGCACGCATGGGTTCTGCTCTGGTGCGGTCCTGATCGCGGCTGGGTGGGAGTTGATCCGACCAACGGCATATGGATGGCGGGCGATCATGTCGTCACCGCGATCGGGCGCGATTATTCCGAAGTCGCGCCGATCGACGGGATATTCCTGGGCCAGGGCGCCACGACGATGAAAGTTTCGGTGGACGTCGAACCGCTGGAAACATTGCACGTCCTGTCGCCAGCCCATAACTGACGCGGCATGGCAGCAACCGATCCCTATTCGACCCTTGGCGTGGCTCGTGGCGCGAGCGAACCCGATATCAAGAAAGCTTATCGCAAGCTCGCAAAAGAGCTCCATCCCGACAAGAATAAGGACAATCAAGCAGCGTCCGACCGATTTTCCCGTGTGACAGCGGCCTATGACCTGTTGTCCGACAGCGACAAGCGCGCGCGCTTCGATCGCGGCGAGATCGACGCCGACGGCAATCCCGCCGCCCCGTTCGGCTTCGGCGGCGGCGCGCCGGGGGGCGGGTTTCGAGGGTCTCCGGGCGGATTCGAGTTCCAGTCGGGTGGAGCCGATTTCGGCGACATTTTCGAAGGTCTTTTTGGGGCGCGCGGTCGCGGCGGCAGCGGCGGATTCGGCGGGCGAACTGCGCCCCCCTCGAAAGGCGCCAATACCGGTTATCGCCTGGCGGTATCGTTTGAGGATGCAGCGGCGGGTCGTGCCCAGCGTATCACGCTCGGCGACGGCAAGACGATCGACCTGAAATTGCCGGGCGGCGTCGAGACCGGCACGCAGATGCGCCTTTCGGGCAAGGGTGAGTCCGGCCCGGGCGGCGCAGGCGACGCAATCGTGACGATCGAGATCGGCGCTCACCGTTTCTTCCGGCGCGACGGCGATTCCGTACGGCTCGATTTGCCCGTAACCCTCGCCGAGGCCGTACTGGGCGGACCCGTGCGCGTGCCGACGGTCGACGGACCTGTAATGCTGAACGTTCCTCCGGGGACATCTTCGGGCCAGACGCTCCGCCTCAAGGGCAAGGGCTTCACGGGGAAATCCGGCACGCGCGGTGATCAGCTCGTGACGATCGAGATCACGCTTCCGACGGACGACGCAACCTTGCGCGAATGGGCCGAGAATAATCGTGAGAAGCTCGGCAACCCGCGCGAACGCCTGGGGGTTTAGCGCGCGACCCAAATGCAGGATGTTTCCCCCCGATCGCCCGAGGAACGGCGCAGGCATCCCATCGGACGGGCGCTGGACGAACTCGGGCCGGGAACACGGGTCTATGAGGTGGCCAAGCGCGTCGTAGTCGGGGTTTACAAGGACGGCTTCATCCATGCCGGCAACCTCGCGTACCTGACACTGCTGACGCTGTTTCCGTTCTTCATCGTTACAGCGGCGCTGGCGAGCTTGTTCGGGCGCGACGCCGACACGCTTCGGGCGGTAGCATCGTTCTTGCGGACACTGCCGCCAAGCGTGAGCAGTCTCCTCGAGAAGCCGATAACCGACGTGCTCGGCGCGCGTACGGGCAATTTGCTCTGGCTCGGCGGTCTTGTCGGGCTTTGGACCGTCGGCAGCTATATTGAAACGATCCGGGACATCCTCCGCCGTGCGTACGGAACACCGTTCACCAACCCTTTCTGGCAGTACCGGCTCACGTCGGTCGGGATCATCATCGCTTCTGTCGTACTCGTCATGATCGCTTTTTCGGCGCAGGTAATCCTGATCGCGGCCGAGCAGTTCATTTATCGCCTGCTTCCCTGGGCAAGCGATTTGGCGGGCTGGATCGGCATTTCGCGGCTTGTCCCCCTCGTTGTGCTTTGGGGCGCGCTCTATCTCTTGATCTGGTCGCTGACGCCGAGCCGCTATCGCTATGGCAAATTTCCCAAATGGCCGGGCGCTTTGTTCGTCGCGCTCTGGTGGTTTGCGGCACTTGCGGCGCTTCCGCTACTGCTGGGGGGCCTTGGCGGTTATGACTTGACCTACGGGAGCCTTGCCGGAGTCATCATCGCACTTATTTTTTTCTGGTTCATCGGCTTTGGCCTCGTCATCGGTGCGCATCTGAACGCCGCACTGGCGGAACCGACGCCAAAACGGGTAGACGACGCGCCGACAGGAATTACGGAGGCGAAATGACGGGATTGATGCAGGGCAAGCGCGGGCTGATCATGGGGCTCGCCAACGATCGCTCGCTGGCCTGGGGTATTGCGCAGAAATTGAGCGAAGCCGGCGCCGAACTCGCATTCAGCTATCAGGGAGAGACCCTCGAGAAGCGCGTGCGACCGCTTGCGGGACAACTGGGTAGCGATTTTCTGATCGACTGCGATGTCAGTGACATGGCCGAACTCGACAAGACGTTCGAGGCACTGGCCGAGCGCTGGCCGACAATCGATTTCGTCGTTCACGCGATCGGCTTTTCCGACAAGAACGAGCTGCGCGGGCGCTATGCCGATACCAGCCTCGACAACTTTCTCATGACAATGAACATCAGCGTCTACTCTTTTGTCGCGGTCGCCAAACGCGCGGCGGCGATGATGGGAGAGGGCGGTTCGCTGCTGACGCTTAGCTATCTCGGGGCGGAGCGCGTCATCCCGCATTACAATGTCATGGGTGTGGCCAAGGCCGCGCTCGAAACATCGGTGAAATATCTGGCCGTGGACCTGGGGCGGGACAACATTCGCGTAAATGCCATTTCGGCGGGGCCGATCAAGACACTGGCGGCATCGGGCATTGGCGACTTCCGCTACATCATGAAATGGAACGAGCTCAATTCTCCGTTGAAGCGCAACACGACGATCGAGGATGTTGGCGGTGCGGCACTCTATCTGCTCAGCGACTTGTCCGCCGGGGTGACCGGAGAGACGCACCACGTCGACGCGGGCTACCACGTGGTCGGTATGAAAGCCGAAGACGCCCCGGATATCGCTTTGGCATGAGCCACAACAGTTTCGGCCACTTGTTTCGCTTCACCACTTGGGGAGAGAGCCACGGGCCTGCTCTTGGGGCGATCATCGACGGGTGCCCGCCGGGCTTGAGCCTTGGCGAAAGCGACATTCAGCCTTTCCTTGAAAAGCGGCGGCCTGGGACGTCGCGTTTTACCACGCAGCGACAGGAACCCGACGCGGTGCGTATTCTTTCCGGCGTGTTCGAGGGGACAACAACCGG
>JANMKS010000177.1:0-12634 GCA_031372155.1 Sphingomonas sp. | reverse complement strand
GCGCGGTACGATTGGGCTGGCGGCGATCGGATACGCGATTCTCTTTGCGCTTTCCATGATGCGACGCCCCACGGCGCGCAAGTCGGCCATACTCGGCGCAGCCATAGCGGTATTCCTGGCCGCGGCCCCGTTTGTTGCGTGGTCGTTGAGCAATCGGTTCGCCGCCGCGCCGCTCTCAGAGGATTATGACGAGCGCGCTGCGTTCGAAAAAGCGGCGAGATTGATGATCGCCGGCCATCCTTTCGGGGTCGGCGCAAACCAGTATGTCATCATCGTCAATGCACAAGGCTATGCCGATCGCGCGGGCGTGGCACCGATATTCGGAAGTCGGTCGGCGACAGTCCACAATGTCTATCTGCTGAGTACGGCAGAAACCAGTCTGCTGGGAGCAATCAGCCTCATCATGCTGCTTGTCGCGCCTGTGATATTAGCCTTGAAGACGGCCTGGCGATTCAAGGCAGACAAACGCGGCGAAATTCTCGTCGGTTTGGCGACCGCGATCATCGTGGTCGCGCTTCAATCATTCTACGAGTGGGTATTCGTCACCTCGCACGTTCAAAACTTGTTCGCGATCGCGGTGGGCGTGATCGTGGGGCTGTCGAGGCTCATGGTTCGTGAACGCAGAGCGAAGGCTGTTGCGCCCGGCTCTGCCGACGAAATACCGGTCCCGGCCGCCGCTCTTTAACTCAGCCGGGAACCGGTACCAGCCTGGGTGAAGCGGTGAAGCTGAAGCCGGAGTACGACTTGAGTTGCTTCCCATTGCCGAGGTCGCCGCCCGAACAATTGAGCAGCTTGTCGATGCAATTGGCCGACCACATCGCCATTACCGTGTCGTCCCACGCCCCGAACCAGTCGGTATGAAACGTACTGCCCGGCTCCATCCCGCCCATCATCTCGTCGGATGACAAGTGCCAGCTTTTCAGGGTCTTGTCCCAGGTGCCTGACCGGTTGAGGTCGGCGTCGGTCGTGTACCACGACCCCAGCGTGAAGGTCGGGATAACATAAGGATGCGTCGCCGGGCATTTCAGATAGCCCCAGTCGCCATAGCCTGGATAGGCAACGTGCGATCGGTGGTCGGGGCTGTCGAGGTTGACGCCGTCCCAGCAACTCGGCGCGGAGATGATCGCACCAAGCTGGGCGCCGACAGGGCAGTATTTCGCGGCTTCGACGATCGTGCGGTAATTGCCCGGCGTCGATCCCGTACCCTGGCAATTGAAGTAGCCTTCGCCGGTCTTTGCGCTGGCCGGGTTGAGCATGTCATAGCCGAAGATGAAGCGGAGGCCGCGAGGCAGGTTCACGCACGCCTTGCCCTGTTTTTTGCAGGTTGCAGAATTGGTCGGCAACCGCTTGTAGTAGATGGACACGAAGTCGGGCCGAACCACCTGACCCTTGCCGTTCAACATCGCCGGCATCCAGTATGCGGATCGGTTCAGCTTTGAAGTGCAGGTCGATTCGCCGGTTGTGCGCAGGCTGGCGTAAGTCGAATTTGCATTGGCACCTGTGTTGCCGAAAAACTGGTGCAGATGCGACCGCCCCGCCTGTCCCGGATAGACGATGGGATCGTCGGAGGCCTCGTGGCTCGCGGCGCAGATAAAGCGGAATGCGCCGACATCGTCGGGAGCCGCGCTCACGGGAATCGCCGCCGTTCCCCATGCGGGAACAAGCTCGCTGTTGATGTCGAAATTACTCGCAATGGATGCAAGCTCTCCGGTGATCGGCGCCGCCGGTGAGGACGCCGCCGGCGTGGCTGCGGGCGATGCCGGAGCGGCGGGTCCAGCCGCCACCGGCGTTGCGGCCGGCGCGGCTGGGACAGTGGCAACGGGCGCCGCCGCGCTCGAACCATCGGATCCGCAGGATGACAGCCCGAGTGAAGCACAGGCGAGCGTCATCGCAATCACGCGACGAGACCCATTGGCGACAGTCGGCTTCCGAACATACGCCGCCTTAACACGCAACGTGGAAAGTTCGCACTCGGAAACTAAGTTAACAATTGAAAGCACGCGTGCAATCGCACGCTGGCCCCACCCAAAATCCCGCATCGCAAATCCTTGCCCGGACGAATGTCCAGAGGTTGATTTGCCCCCGAAGGGTCCGTTAGCGTTTTGTGTTTGAACGTCCACTCGCGCGTCCTGATTTTGCAGCATCACGAGAGTTTATTGAGACGAATGGTTAACTTTGGGTAAATGCCCGACCGCAGTGCGCGAGATTCAGCGCCGTAATTGCCCTGAGCGCAGCGGTCCGGCTTGCGCTGCCGCCCCGGCGATCAAGAGGATGCCGCCAAGCTCGAGCACCATGTTCGAGGGCAGTCCGAACCATCGCCCGGCCAGAAATACGTCGACATGGTGGAATGAAGCCGCGCGAACGGTCACGAAGAAGGCGAGTATCACCGTGCCGAGGACCGCGATCTTCACGGGCCGTGCCCTGTCGCGGACCAGAAAGCCGAGTGCAATTGCCGACATCACGGACGCCGCGAAAACACCGAGCACGAAGACGAGCTGGACGCTGCGTCGGTATTCGTACCAATGCTCGCTCTGCGCGAGGCCACGGCCGACCTGCGTCAACACACTTTGCAAATCCAGCTGCTTGTTCACCCCGAGCGCGAACATCAGCAACGCGAGCGCGGCCCAGATGCGCGAGGAGGCGAGGTCGACATGCGATGCGCGAACGCACATCACGGCAGCAATGGCATAGGCCGCCACCGTGACGAAGCCAATCGGCGTCGGATCACCGAATATCGTGACCGAATTCATATCGCTGACATCGGCATCTGCACCCTTTGGTCAAGTCCGTTGACGAACGGACTCAGTAGGCGGCCTTGGAGAACAGTACCGTCGCGGCCGTGCGAATGATGATGTAGATGTCAAAGCCGACCGACCAGTTCTCGATGTAGAACATGTCATATTGCAGCCGCTTCTCGAGCTTTTCTTCGGTGTCGGTTTCGCCGCGCCAACCGCACACCTGAGCCCAACCGGTCATGCCCGGCTTGACCTTGTGCCGCGCGGCATAGTCCGAAATGATTTCGCCGAAGAACTGCGAACCGATGCGCGTGGACGCCGCATGGGGTCTTGGTCCTACCAGCGACATTTCGCCGCGAAACACGTTGTACAACTGCGGCAATTCATCGATGCTGGTCGCCCGGATGATGCGACCGACGCGCGTGATCCGGCTGTCGTTCTTCTTTGCCTGATCGACCTTGTCGTACTGTGCGGCCGCGACCGACATCGACCGGAATTTCCAGATGCGGAAGCGGCGGTGATTATAGCCCTCGCGGTCCTGGCAGAAGAAGATCGGGCGACCGTCCTCGATCAGGATCGCAATCGCTGTAATCAGCATGATCGGTGCTGCCACCACCAATATCAGCGTGGCGAGCAGCAGATCCTCGAGTTTCTTCAAGAGCTGGGAGACACCCGATATCGGACGCTCCATAAGCGTCATCACCGGTAATTCGCCAAGCAGGACGGTCGGACGTTCCTTGAAGGCGAAGGCCGACAGATCGGGTGCCAGCCGCACAAGCACAGGATAGATCGCGAGCCGCGCAGCAATCGCCTGAAGCCGGTCGACCGCCGACAGCGGCAGTGCGATTATGATCTGATCAACGTCGCCTGACCGCACCTTTGCGACCAGGTTTTCGAAGTCACCCGCCAGCGGCAACGCCATGCGGGTCTTTGCCAGACGTGTTGCCGGGCGCTCATCGAAAAAGCCGAGAAGGTCGATCGTCAGATCATCGTTTGCCAGAATATAGCGTGCCAGCTTCTGGCCCTGGGCACCCGCGCCGAAGATGGCGATGCGCTGGTTGAAATGGCCCAGCCGCTTCAGGTGACGCATCCAGACCGTGGCGCCGGCGCGAATGACACCGAGCGCAAGCAGCTGAGAAAAGAACCACGACAGCGTCCAAAAGCGGGTGAAGTCACCCGACGCCTTGGTCAGATAGGCGACGACAAGCATCGTGATGCCGGTAATCAGCCATGCTCCAAAGATGAGCTTCCAACCCTTGCGAAGCGAAAAGCGCGCCGATTCGTCGTAACTTCCGATCAATTCCGCGGCGATGGCAAAGACGAGCGTCCCGGCAACGACGGCTCGCATATATTGTGCGTCGTTCCCAAAATAAGGATCGTCGCGAAGCAGCAGGACGAGGCCCAGTCCGATCGCCAGGGCACTGCCCGTCTCGAGCGCGCGCATGACGCTGGTCCAGACGACTTGTAATCCGGGCAGGCGACTCCGCCGCCGCCGGACGCCCTCGGGCAAGCGGCGTGCGTCAGGCGCGTTCAGTGGCGGCGGTGCCTCTAACGGCGGGTCCTGAACAAGCTTAAGCATGGCCGTGCAACTGTCCGAAGCGGTGCAAGCTACGCCGGGCCGACGACCCGCGCGCGCTGATGCCCTGAATTATAATAGTCGGAATATTCGTTGCGGGAGCCATAGCCATAGCCGTAATCGTCCCCGGCGAGTCCCCCGTCATAGCGGTTGAGGACTGTGCCCAGGCACACTGCAGGTTCAAGCAGGCGCATCGCATCGCGCACCTGCTTTGCGGTGGTCACGCCGTCTTCGATCACAAGAATATAGCCGTCCACCTTCTGTGAAATGATAACAGCGTCGTCATTGGCGAAAACCGGCGGCAAGTCGCAGATACACATCGCATCGCCCGGCGCTTCGCGCATTGCCTCCATCAGCCGATCCATGCGCGAGCCGACGAGCAATTCCGCCGACAGCACCTTTTGACGGAACGTGGGAAAGATCGTGAGGCGTTCGTCTTCGATTCCCCACGCACATTGCTCGAGGTCGTCGATCCTTCCATCGAGATATTCCGTGATGCCGACGCCATCGGGAATGCGAAAATATTCGGCGATGGACGAACGGCGGAGGTCGAAGTCGAACAAATACGTGCTGAGTTCAGGCAGCCGCGCGAGTGACGCCGCAAGGTTGGATGCAATGAACGACTTGCCGACCTTTGGCGTGGCAGAGGTTACAGCGACCACGCGCAAGTCGCGCTTCTTGGCGAGCCGCAAAAGCTGCCCGCGAAGCAGGTTGAACGAGCGCGACCGCTCGTCACGGCTGTTGAAGCCGTGAATGGCTTCTCCGGTTTCCGACAGCAGAATCTGATGTCGCACGGGAACCGATATCCGCACGCGAGGCTGGACGCCTACGATATCCACTGGGGAAGATGACTGTAAAGGCAACGCCTTGTTCTCCGATTGGGTCGAGCGTTCTACGCCGTGTGCGCGGAACGATTGTTTCGCAGGAAACTGAAAATGCCCGAACGGCGCACGTTGGCCGCCGTCGAACCAAGCGTGGGCACGACGACAAGCGGTACAGCGCCGGTGATGCGTTCGACCGCGCCGACGCCGCGGATCGGGCGGCGCAGGAATTCCACGACCATCGCAAAGACGAGTCCGAGGATCAGTCCGGCCAGAAGGCTGCCGCCGATGATGAGCGGGCGATTGGGCCACAGCGGGCTGTCGGCAACCTGCGGCGGATCGATGACCGACAGGCGCTCACCCTTTTTCTCGTTGTCCATGCGAACGCTGGCGCGCGCATTCATCAGGTTGTTCGCCACCGTCTGATAGCTGGTCCGCAGCTGATCGGCTCGCGATTGAAGTTGCCCGATCTGCTCGGTGACAAGCGGGGCACGTGACTGCGCGGCCATCATCGACGAAGCGCGCGACTCGTCGCGAGCCTTCGCTCCATTCAAGGCGGAGATCATCGATTCATTGGCGGCTATCTGGCTCTGGATCGCGCCTGCACTTGCCGCAGTTGCCGTGTTGCGCCCAGCGAGGCGCCGTGCCTGCGCGAGCCTCAGCTCAGCGAGGCGCACATCGGGGTGACTTTCGCTGTAAATCGCGCGCGCGTTCGCCAGCTGGGCTTCGGCGGCGACGATGGCCGGGTCGGTCTGAGAAGCGTTGTTCAGCGAGCTCAGCTGCGCCCTCAGCGTATTGTTTTCTCGAGTCAGGCTGGCAATTTCGGCACCATAACCTGCGCCGCCGCCCAACATCATCGCGCCCGTTCCCGAAAGCGTAATGCCGTTGGCCGCCTTGATCGATTCGATCTGTCCTTCGAGCTGCGAAATCTGACCGGTCAGCCCCTTGGCTTCTTCCTCAAGGAAAGCGACCGTGCCGGCGGCTTGCTCGGCGGTCTGGCTCGCGTCGAGCTTGACGAGGCGGTCGACGAAATCTTTCGCCACGACCGCCGCCTTGGCACGATCGGGATAATCGAAGGTCAGGTTGAAGGCGACCGTGTTCGACCCGTTGCCGGTATCGCGCGTGAACTCGCTTGCCACCGGCGTGATCGTCGTCGCACTCCGCATCACGTCGAGGACGGAAGCCATCGGCGCCGCCGTGGCTTCCTGGCGATAAAGGTTGTTTTTCCGGATCAGCTCGACCAGGTCGGGTCGGCTGAGAACTTGCTGCCGGATTTTGGAAATCCGTTTTTCGATGACGTCCGAGTTCCCGGCGCCGACGAGTCCGGACGGAAGCTGCTGCGATTCCACCAGCAGCGTCGCGGACGCACGGTACACCGGCGTAAGGGCAAAGGCGGTGACCAGTCCGGCAAGCGCGCAGATCACGAAAGGAACGATCACCAGCCATTTGCGCTGCAACAGGATTACCGGCAAATAGCCGACAAATCCGGTCTGGCCAGGAACGCTCGCCTCGTTGTCACCATAATCGCTCATCGACGCTCACCCAAAGAAAACACCAGTCCGATACTGCTCGAGATGTTCTCCCGGCCCGTTCCGTTCGCGACGTCGCGCTTCTGGTACGCCGCCAGCCATTGCATCTGGACGCGCTGACCAAGATCGCGCCGCACGCCGATCTGGCCCGACGCGAATTGCTGAGCACCCGAAGTCGTTGCAATACCCCGTCGCGATACCCGGTTATAACTTGCATCCGCGTTAACGGTGGCACGTTCGGACAGGCGATAGCTGTACGACAGCCTTACCGACGTCTGCGGCCCGATGCCATCAAGCGCGGATACGGTCGCACTCCGCGATGCGCCCAGGCACAATTTGCTGCGCTGACCGCCCTTGCATGCGTTCAGCTGAAAGCTGAGCGATGTTTCGGTGCCGCCGCTTGCACCCTGATTTCCTTCGATAAACGAAGCGCCAACGCCCGCGTCGATTGACCAGCCACGCTCCAGCCGCTTGCTGAAAGTGACTTGGGGCGCGTAAATGCGGGAATTCTGTGTGCTGCTGTCGAAGTCGATCTGCTGCACTGTCAGCAAAATGCCCAACCTGCTTGTTTCCGACAGGTTGCGCGCGTAACTCGCGTCCGCTCCAAAGCTCCGGTAATTCGACGCAGCGACCGATGTTCCGGGGTAGCGTGCCCGATTGCCCGACACGCCGATAGTCCAGCTGTTCTTCACGCTTGGTCGATACGCAAGGCTGGTCGCGAACGACAGCTGCGACCGGCGCTGGCGCAGACCGATCAGGCTGACGTCGCCCAGGCTGGGGTCGATTATCCCGATATTGGGCAAGGGGGTCGTCGGCGCAGGGCCCGCGCCCGGCGTCGATGTTCCTGCCAGGGGCGTTGCCAGAAAACCCTCGTCGAGAAGCGTCGATGCGTCGACGATCGCGTCGACGAAATCGACCGAGCTGGTCAGCGAGAAGCGGTCGTTGAAGCGATAATCGCCGGACAGGGTGCCGCCATAGGAGTCGTTGCCGCTGTATCGCCGCAAATACTCCTGACGTCGGTAATAGCCCTCCAGCGTAACGCGGCCCTGTCGCTCGATCAGGCTCACCGACGGCCGTATTTCCGCGTCGACCGAAAGTGCTTCGTTCGATTTGCCCGTCAAGAGAAAAGGATTGCTGTCATAGCGCAGCCCGGTGGTCGCGCTCACACGAGCGTTCGTCACCGATTGCGCGGACGCCGATTCCACTATCGAAGCGGCACCGAACGCGCTGCAAAACAGGCAGAGATGGCGCGAAAACCGCGTGCGGTTGCCACTCATGGGACGACGACCGTATCGCCGCTCACCAGGTTCGGCAGGCCGTTCACGCCGAGGTCGCGACCGCTCGGGTTGCCCTTCAGCGCGTCGGTCAAGCGCACGCGCAGCGGCGTCAGCCCGCCGTCCGCCTTGCGAAGGATCAATACGTTGGAAACGTCGGCGAACTCGCTCGCGCCGCCAGCAAGACTGATCGCTTCAAGAACATTGACGTACCGCCCGGGGGAATAACTTCCGGGTGTCTTAACCTTGCCGATCACCGAAAATTGCAAGCCGGTCGGATTCTTGACCGAGACCGTGACTTGCGGAACCTGGTCACGGAACTGCGGCTTCAACCCGTTTGCGATGACCTCCTCAAGCTCGGAGGGAAGGCGACCCAACGCGTCCAGCCGTCCGACCAGGGGAAATGAGAATGATCCGTCGGGCAACACCTTTACGGTGCGCGACAACCGGTCCTCGCCCCAGACATAGACCTCGATTTCGTCGCCCGCGTTGATCCTGTAAGGTGCCGAACGCACGCTTGCGCTCGCCTGCGCGCAAACTGCGGTCGGCGCGACCAAAACGCTCACGAGGAGCAACCCGGTTAGACACTTCATTTTATTGCCCCTAAGCCTGCCTGAAGCCACGACTATATCCAGAAACCCGCGAAGGCGACAGGAAAACCGCAGTTGTCGGCCATTCATTAATTACGAAGCGGCTATAAGGCGATGACAAGCAGGAAAGCGACACGTGCCGCTTTGGAGCAACGTCCCGCACTGGCACAGCGTTTCCGCAACAGTGTCGTGTTGACCCGCGCTCGCGGCTCGATCAGGTGCTCGCCGATGCAGGGAGACGAAGTGACAGCGGCACCCGACTGCGCCGGGGCGGAGCCGATTTCCTTTGTGGGGGTCTCGTTCGACATCGCCGACCTGGCAACGATGCTCGAGGCGGTGAGCGCGCGGACTGCTGCTGACCGCTTTGCGTATATCGTGACCGCCAATGTCGATCACGTCGTCAGGCTGCACGAAACCGAGGGTCGGCATCGCGACCGGTTCGCCGCGTCCTATCGCCAGGCCGATTGGCGATTGTGCGACAGCCGCATCCTGTCGCGGCTTGCACGGTTGCGAGGACGGAGTCTTCCGGTCGTGACCGGCAGCGACCTGACCGCGCGGATTTTCGCCGAGGTTGTCGATCCGGGCGATCATATCGCCGTTATCGGCGGGGACGAGGACGTCGCCGAGGCGCTTTGCGGGAAATACCCCGCCTTGCACATCCATTTCCATTTCCCCCCGATGGGGCTTGCCGACAATTTAGAGGCACAGCGGGCCGCCGCCGCTTTCGTGGCAAGGGTAAAACCGCGCTTCACGTTCCTTGCGGTGGGGTCGCCGCAGCAGGAGCTGCTGGCCGCGCTCATCAGCCAGACAGAGGGCGCCACGGGGACCGGGCTTTGCATCGGTGCCGCTATCGCCTTCGTGACCGGCCACAGCCGCCGGGCACCATTATGGATGCAGCGCGCCGGACTTGAATGGCTCGATCGCCTGCTAAGCGAGCCCAAGCGGCTCTGGCGGCGTTACCTCGTCGAGGGGCCGCGGGTCTTTCGCATCGCCTTCTCGAATGACGCGTTCAAGGGCTCGTGCGACCGCTGATTACTTGATGCCGTGCGCCTTCATCATGTTCACCTGATCCTGCGTTTCCTTCAGGCTTTTCAGCGCCGCCTCATGCGCCCGTGCCTGCTCGTTAAGCGGAACCGGGACCGGCGCTTTTGAACAACCCGTGAAAAGCATCAGCGACGTGAGGATTGCCAGGCCGCACCTCATTGCTGAACGCCGCCATACCCGTCGCGAAAATATTTGATCGTATGCTGAAGCCCTTCGCGGAGTTGCACTTCGGGCGTCCAGTCGAGTTTTTCCTTCGCCAGCGATATGTCGGGACGGCGTTGCAGCGGATCGTCCTGCGGCAAGGGTCGAAACTCGATCTTCGACTTCGATCCGACCAGCTCGATAACCAGTTCGGCAAGGCTGCGGATCGTGAATTCGTTGGGGTTGCCGATGTTGACCGGCCCCGTCACTTCGGCGTCGGTGTCCATCAGCCGCAGGAAGCCGTCGACCAGGTCGCTGACATAGCAAAAGCTGCGCGTCTGGCTGCCGTCGCCATACATCGTGATCGGCTCGTTGCGGAGCGCCTGCATAATGAAGTTCGAAACAACCCGCCCATCGGCCGGGTGCATGCGCGGCCCATAGGTATTGAAAATGCGCGCAACCTTGATTTCCAGCGCGTGCTGGCGATGATAATCAAAGAACAGCGTTTCGGCGCAGCGCTTGCCCTCGTCATAGCATGACCGGATCCCGATCGGATTGACGTTACCCCAATAGGACTCGGTCTGCGGGTGCTGCGACGGATCGCCGTACACTTCGCTGGTCGAAGCCTGAAAGATGCGGCACTTCAGGCGCTTGGCCAGCCCCAGCATGTTGATGGCACCGTGGACCGACACCTTGGTCGTCTGCACGGGGTCGTGCTGATAATGAATCGGTGAGGCAGGGCAGGCGAGGTTGTAGATTTCATCGACCTCTACAAACAGCGGAAAGCAGACGTCGTGCCGCATGAATTCGAACCGCGGATGGTTGTGCAGATGCGCGACGTTGTTCTTCGATCCCGTGAAAAGATTGTCGACGCACAGCACGTCGTGCCCGCGTTCGAGCAGCCGGTCGATCAGATGCGAACCCAGAAAGCCTGCGCCGCCGGTGACCAGCACGCGTTTCTGGGTGAAATAAGTCCGCGCCATGTAATGTAAGCTCCGTGATTTGCCCGTCAAATAGCGCGTATGGGTATCCGTTGCCTTAACGCTGTTGCGAGCGCCAGTGCTAAGCTAGCGCCCGGTCCGAAGCCAGGTCGGCGGACCTCTCCGGAAAAGGCGAAAGTACATCGGTATCTTCCACAAGACGTAAAACGGCATGCTGAGCGCCGAACTTGCGGAAAGGTATCGCCTTCCGATCGCGCTCCAGGCTGCAACTACGGCGACAAGCGCGAACACTGCGGCCGTCGCCGCAATTGCCAACGGCGCTGGAGATCCGTTCGCAATCCAGGCGCCCGCGGTCGCGCCCACGGCCACGGCATTCATCATCGCTAGCAGGCTAAGTGGCGGAACGAGCATACTGAGCGCTCCCCACAATGCGCGCGGGTCGAGCCGAAGCAGCGCGTCCGAGAACATCGCACCCGACCGCTTGACCGATGTCGACAGAAATCCGCCTTCCCACCGGGTGCGTTGCTTCATCGTGCCGTCGGACGTGCTCGCCGCGCTCCAGACGGTCGCCTCGCGCAGCAGCAGCGGCGGAAATCCCTTCTGCTTGAAATCGAGGCCAAGCCGCAAATCCTCGACGACATCGTCGTTCGCCAGCGGGGCCGACCGGAACAACGCCCAGGGAAATGCCATTCCCGTGCCGGTCAGCAACGCCGCCCCGCTGATCCGCTGTAGGCCGACATTGCGGAGCAAGTTCTTTACCGCGAAGGCAAAGTTGGACACCTGAACCATAGGGGCCGCCGCCAGGTCGGGCCGAAGCAGTGAAATGCCCTGCACGGGCCGTCCGCTCGTCGCGGCGGCATCGATCAGGCGTTCGAGCGATTGCGCGTCGATCTGGCAATCGGCATCAAGGACCACGACGACGTCTGGTGGCGCGGTGACCAGGTGATCGCGGGCATGGGCGAGTGCAAAGCCTTTGCCGACCTGTGTCGTGTCGTTGCGCACCAGCACCTCTGCACCTGCCGCCCGGGCGAGATCGGCGGTGTCGTCGGCGCAGTTGTCGGCTACGACCAGGACGCGGCTGCGCGCGTTCATGACACGATGAAGAGCGGAAAGCGTCTCGCCGATGACAGCGGCTTCGTTGTTCGCGGGCATCACGATGACCGCGCTGCCCGTGGATTTCGCGGGAGCAGAGTCGCGTCCGGGCAGTAAGCCGACAAGTATTTCGGCAGCAAATACGACATCGAGCAGCGCTATTGCGGATACAAGAACCAGGACCAGGATCACGATCACTGGCGTGTCTCGGCGTCGTCGCGCTCGATGTCCGCGAGCAGGCGCATTTTCATGCAGGTGCGGATGTCCCTGTCCCTGAATTCCCGGCAATTCCACTGCATCTTCTCGACCCCTGCCGGTTCGTCCCTGACATAGCTGAACGACATGGCGTCTTTCTGGCGACCCGACGGGGTGGCAATCGGCTTGTAGGCTGCGTCGGTCCAGCCCGAAAAGCTACAACGCTTGGCACCGTTGCAGGCGGCACGGGCTACGCCTGGATAATCGTCGGGCGATCCGGCTTTGCTCAGCGCGGCAAGGATCACCGACTGTTGAGCTTGCCCCAACCGTTTTTCCTCGCCGGGCGTAGGTGTGGCATCGCCTGCATCGGCGGTTGCTTGATCGATGGGCGGGTCGCCAGGCAACATCGCTGCGTGCGCAGGCGACAGCAGCGCGAGCGAAGCAACGCGCCCTTCGTCACCTGCATACGATCCGCGAAATGCCGGCGGACGGCCCCACGACCCCGCCCAGCGATAGAAAATATGCGTTCCCAACTGCACGAGCTTGTCGAGTTGTGTACGCCAGACGGGAACGACCCAGTCGGTATGATAGTGCGTTGCGTAGCCGACGGGCGCGTAAACCCGTCCCTGAAGTGCCGCGCGCGCCACCGATTGCGCCTGTGCCCAGCCCGATACCGACGGCGTGCGGGCCAACGCA
>JANMKS010000167.1:0-2436 GCA_031372155.1 Sphingomonas sp. | reverse complement strand
TGCAATTTCCTGCTGAACATCGGATCGGCAACGAGTGCCGACATCGAGGCGCTGGGCGAGCAGGTGCGCGAGCGGGTGAAGGCGCATTCGGGCGTGACGCTGGAATGGGAAATACAGCGGGTGGGTGAGAAGTGAAGGTCGCGATCCTCATGGGCGGGTGGTCGGCGGAGCGGGAGGTGTCGCTCGTCACGGGTGCTGGCGTCGCCGACGCGTGCGAACGGTTGGGGCACGAAGTGGTGCGCGTCGACATGGGGCGTGATGTGGCGCAGGTGCTGTCCGCTGCTGCGCCCGACGTCGTGTTCAACGCACTGCACGGGACGCCGGGTGAGGATGGGACGGTGCAGGGCATGCTCGACCTGATGGGCCTCAAGTACACCCATTCCGGCCTCGCGACTTCGGTGATCGCGATCGACAAGCAGCTGACCAAGCAGACGCTGGTGCCGCACGGAATTCGCCTGCCCGGCGGGCATGTCGTCAAGTCGGCGAGCCTGTTCCTCGGCGATCCGTTGCCGCGACCCTATGTGCTGAAGCCAGTCAACGAAGGGTCATCGGTCGGGGTCGCAATCGTGACCGCCGAGGGAAATTATGGCCTGCCGATCGGGCGTGACGTCGCCGGTCCCTGGGGCGAGTTCGACGAGTTGCTTGCCGAACCCTTTATCCGGGGCCGCGAATTGACGACGGCGGTGCTTGGCGATCGAGCGCTCGCGGTGACCGAACTCAAGCCCAAGAGCGGGTTTTATGACTATGACGCGAAATATACTGAGGGGATGACCGACCATGTCTGCCCTGCGAATATCCCCGATCACATCGCGCAGGCCTGCCTCGACATGGCGTTGAAGGCGCACCGCGTGCTGGGGTGCAAAGGGACGTCGCGGTCGGATTTCCGCTGGGACGATGAAAAGGGCGTGGAGGGCCTGTTCCTGCTCGAGGTCAATACGCAGCCCGGCATGACGCCGCTGAGCCTTGTGCCCGAACAGGCGAAGCATCTGGGCATCACGTACGACCAGCTTGTGCAGACGATACTGGATGAGGCGCTATGACGGCGGCGGCAACGATCAAGCGCGGCACCAACAAGGCGCGTCCGACGGTAAAGCGGAAGTCGGCGCGCAAGAAGCCGCCGTCGGCGCTGTCGCGAGCGATCGCGGCGATCCCGATCAGCGCTGCGGCCTGGCAGCGAATGGCGACCTGGACCATCCTGTTGACGGCCGGCGGCGCGATGATCGCCATCGCGGTGATGCTGGGCATACCGGCCTATGTTGGTACGCAGATGGCAGAAGGCGTCGGGCGCGCGGGCTTTGCGGTGAAGCGCGTCGAGGTGACGGGAATCGACCGGATGGAGCGATTGACGGTCTATGCGGTCGCGCTCGATCAGAACACACGTGCGATGCCGCTCGTCGACCTTGAAAAGGTGCGGGCACAACTGCTGCAATATGGCTGGATCGCCGATGCACGCGTGTCGCGGCGACTTCCTGATACGCTGGTGGTCGACATCGTCGAGCGCAAGCCGGCGGCGGTGTGGCAGCATGCGGGCGAGCTTTCGCTCATTGACGACCACGGCATCGTTCTCGAGCCCGTGGCGCTGAATGCAATGCCCGATCTTCCGCTCGTAATCGGACCCGATGCAAATGTGCAGGCGACCGCGCTGACCGAGCTGATGACGACAGCACCCCGGCTGAAACCGATGCTGGCGGGGGCGACATGGATCGGCGGAAGGCGTTGGGACTTGAAGTTCCAGTCGGGAGAGGTGCTTGCGCTTCCCGAAGGCGATGAGGCGTCGGCGGTCGCGTTGGGCAAATTTGCGGCGATGGACGGCGTCGACCGGTTGCTGGGGCGGGGGTTCGTGCGCTTCGACATGCGCGATCCGGCAAAAATGTTCGTTCGCGTGGGCAAGAACCGACCCGCGATCGACCGGCCGAGTGAAAATGCGGAAAGCGATGCAGGGGGAGTAGCGTAATGGCCCAGCCACGGCGGGAGAATCTGATTACCGCGCTCGATATCGGGTCGTGGAAAGTGTCCGCCTTGATCGCCGAGCGCAGCGACGAGGGCGAACTGACGGTGCTCGGCACCGGACAGCGCGAGAGCAGGGGCGTGCGGCGCGGCTATATCGCCGACATGGACCTGACCGAAAAGGCGGTGCGCGAAGCCGTCGAGCAGGCCGAGCGTATCGCAGGCACGAACATCGAGGACGTCTGGGTCAGCTTTTCGGCAGGCGGCCTGATCAGCGACATCGCATCGGTTGAGGTCGAACTGGGTGGTCACCGGATCGAACAGGGCGACATCGACGAGTTGCTGGCGGCGGGACGCGGATCGATCGACCCCGAAGGGCGGATGGTCCTCCACGCGCAACCGACGCTCTACACGCTCGACGGGCTGAAGGGCGTCAAGAAGCCGCTCGGGCTTCACGCCGACACGCTCGGCGTCGACATTCATGTGGTG
>JANMKS010000433.1:0-5792 GCA_031372155.1 Sphingomonas sp. | reverse complement strand
GTCGCTTCGTCAGCGCCAAGATAACTGTAAATCGGCCCCATGTTGCTCTGTTGCAGGCCGAAACTGAATTGAAGGCCAAGGAAACCGACATTCATCTGCGCGATGCGCGCAAGCGACAATTGGGGCTTTTGCTCGATCATGATCCTCCCTTTGCCGTCTGCTGCGGCGTCGCATTATGCCCAGTCGTATCAGGCATATTGCAAGCGCGCAAACGATTGCATTATTCTGTTGCAATCGTTTGCAGAAACAGATTATCAGATCGTCAACCGGTTTGAAGCCGGATGATCGAGGGAGGATGATATGAAGGTCCGCACACTTACACTCGCTTCGTGCGCGTTCGTTTTCGCGCCGCTTGCAACACCGGCTCAGGCACAGACTGCGCCCGCCGAAGCCGAAGCAATTGTCGACGACGGTGCTGAAATCATTGTGACCGGCGTCGCCCGCGGACAGAACCGCCTCGACAGCTCAATTTCGGTGAGCTCGCTGAACACCGAGGCGCTTGCCGCGGCGACGCCGCGCTCGGCCGCAGAGCTGTTCCGCAGCTTGCCCGGGATACGTTCCGAGTCGTCGGGCGGAGAGGGCAATGCCAACATTCAGGTGCGCGGCATTCCGATCTCGACCGGCGGTGCAAAGTTCCTACAGCTTCACGAAGACGGCTTGCCCGTCCTCGAATTCGGCGACATCGCGTTCGGCAACGCCGACATCTTCATCCGCGCCGACACCAATCTGGCACGGGTCGAGGCTATTCGCGGTGGCTCGGCGTCGACCTTCGCCTCGAATTCACCGGGCGGCATCATCAACTTCATCTCGAAAACCGGCGAACAGGAAGGCGGCTCGATCGCGGGGACGGTCGGCGTCGATTACGGTGAATATCGCCTGGACGCCGATTACGGCGGCAAGCTGTCCGACTCGCTGAGCTTTCATCTCGGCGGATTCTATCGTGTGGGCGAGGGGCCGCGCCGGGCGGGGTATGACGGCAACAAGGGCGGCCAGATCCGGGGCAATCTCACCAAGACGTTCGACGGCGGCTTCTTTCGCCTGAACTTCAAGTACCTCGACGACCGCGCGATCGCATATTTGCCGAGTCCGGTGCGCGTCACCGGCACCAACGGCGATCCCAAGTATCAGGCGCTTCCCGGCCTCAGCCCGAACAACGATACCATCCACAGCATCTTCTTCACGCGTGCCGTAACGCTCGACGGGCGCAACAACCGTGAAACCGACGATATCCGCGACGGCATGCACCCGGTCGTGAAGTCGCTCGGGTTCGAAGCGCAGTTCGATGTCGCCGACGGCTGGACGGTCAACAACAAGTTCCGTTTTGCCGACATCTCGGGTCGCTTCATCTCGCCATTCCCGGCGAGTGCAGACATCGCCCAAAACCTTGCCAATGGCATCGGCGGCGCGGGTTCGACGATCACTTATGCCAATGGCCCCAGCGCGGGATTGCCCTACCTCAACCCCACGACCGCGAACGCAATCGGCATCGTGCTTTTCAACACAAAGCTGAACAGCCTCGACAACATCACCAATGACCTCCGGCTCAGCCATCAGGCCGATCTGGGCGGCGGCACGCTCGATCTCACGCTGGGCTTCTACAAGTCGCGTCAGACGATCGACATCGACTGGACCTGGTCGTCGTACCTGCTCGACGCGCGGGGTAACAATGCGGCGCTGCTCGATGTTCGCAACGCGGCCGGCGTGCTCCAGACCGACAACGGCCTGGTCGCTTACGGCGCATCGTTCTTCGGCAATTGCTGCCGCCGGACATTCAACCTCGATTTCGACACCAATGCACCGTTCGCTTCGGCGAGCTGGAAGACCGGCGGCCTGACGCTCGACGCGAGTGTGCGCTACGACTTCGGCAACGCCCGGGGCTTCGTAGCGGGGGACGGTCCGGTCGGCACCTTCGACGTCGACGGCAACGGGACGATCTCGGTTCCGGAAACGAAGGTGACGACGGTTCCGCTTTCGGCGCAACGTCCGGTCAATTACAACTACAACTACTGGTCCTATTCGCTCGGAGCCAACTACAGGCTCAGCCAGGATCTCGCGGTGTTCGGGCGTTACAGTCGAGGCGGCCGCGCCAATGCGGATCGCTTTGTATTCGGCGGAAATACAAGTCCCACGACGGGCAATCTGCTCAATGGCGCGCGCCCCGTCGATTTCGTCCGCCAAGCCGAAATCGGTGCCAAGTATCAGGCAAATGGTCTGGGGCTCTACGCAACCGGTTTCTGGGCGAGGACCGAGGAGCAGAATTACGAAGCCACGACACAGCGTTCGACGCAGAATACCTACCGTGCTTACGGCGTCGAGCTGGAAGGCAACTACCGGACGGGCGGGTTCACGCTCGCCGCGGCGGGAACATACACCAACGCGAAAATTCAAAAATCGCTCGATCCGACGGTGATCGGCAAGCGCCCGCGCAGGCAGGCCGAATTCACCTATCGCCTCACGCCCAGCTACACGGTCGACATGTTCTCGGTCGGGGCGAGCGTCATCGGGACGACATCGAGCTTTGCACAGGACAGCAATCTTCTGAAGCTTCCTGCCTTTACTCAGGTCAACGCCTTTGTTTCTGTGCGCCCGATCGAACGGGTGCAGCTGTCACTCAACGCCAACAACCTGTTCGATGTCGCCGGCTACACAGAAGCCGAAGAAGGTGCGATCCCGGCGAACGGCATCGTGCGTGCACGGTCGATCAACGGCCGCACGATCTCGGCTTCGGTCAAATTCGACTTCTGAACCGAGACGAGGAAACGATGACGACCACGGCGTGGACGCGGGCGCATCTGGACGCGCTGGCCGCTCGCTCCATGCCCGAACTACCGGTCTTTGAACCGGGTTCGGGCCCCTCGATCGTCGAGGGGATGTGGTTGTGGGATGTCTGGCCGGCAGAATGCCCGGACGGTCGCAGGGCGGTGGTCGGCGGTGGCGAACTCTGGTTCGCACTGTCGGCTCCCGTTTGCGACGATCCCGACACTCGCCACGCCGTCGCCCGCATTCGCAAATTGCATAAAAGGGGTGGCCGATGGACCGACCTTGGCCCGGTTTTCCCCGACGGGTTCACGCCCGGCAGCCGCGAATGGTCCGGCAGTACCATCATCGAAGACGGACTCGTTACGCTGTACTTCACCGCGGCCGGTCGTCGCGACGAAACCAAACCGAGTTTCGAGCAGCGCATCTTTGCCAGTAGCGCGACGATCGACCTGATGAGCGGCGCGACCGGCATGTGGAGCGTTCCCCAGGAATGCTTCGCCAGCGACGGCGTTCATTACGCGCTCGCTCGCGAAGCCACCGGGAGCATCGGCTCGATAGAGGCGTTCCGCGACCCGGCCTGGTTCCGCGACCCGGCCGACGGCACCGAGTACATATTGTTCACGGCCTCGGTCGCCAATGCGGATGCGACCTATCAGGGGGCGTATCGGGGGTGCATCGGTTTGGCGCGACGGGACGCGGACTGCTGGGTGCTGCTTCCTCCGCTGGTTACGGCGGATGGCGTCAACAACGAGCTCGAGCGACCGCATGTCCGCTTGCACGGCGACCGTTACTGGCTGTTCTGGTCGACGCAGGCGCAGGTCTTTGCGCCAAGCATCAGTGCGCCGACCGGACTATATGCGGCTACTGCGCCGGCGCTGCTCGCCGAATACAGGTTTCTGGCGGGTTCCGGACTTGCGGCATGCAATCCGGCTGCGGCACCGCGTCAGGCCTATAGCTGGTGGGTCGGTCAGGACGGGCTGACCGTGTCGTTCGCCGATCGCTGCGCAGGCGGTGTCAGCGACGACTTTCAGGGTTCGCTTGCCCCCGATTTTGTTTTGGCGTTCGACGAACAGCGCACGCGCGTGCCCTTCGTCACGGAATAAACCGGCTGGCCACCTCTTTCGGCACGCGCAGGATGCGCCCCGTTGCCTTGTCGATGATTGCCCATGTCGTCCTGGCGCGGACAATAACCCTGCCGTCACGCGCGAACTCCACGTGCCGGTCGAACTTCGCACCCTTTGGCGCTTCGCCGACCCAGGTGCGCGCGTCGACCAACTCGCCGTCGCGTATATTGCCCAGAAAATCGATCTCATGTCGAACCACGACCCAGACATAAGCTGCGATATGTTCGGGCAATGCCGCTGCCTGCCAGTGCGCCGTCGCCATATCCTGCACCCAGCGCACCCAGACGGCGTTGTTCACATGACCGAGTTCGTCAATATCCCCGGGTGCGGCGGTAAATGTGCGGACGAAGCTCACGCCAGCCCGGTCTGCCACAGGAAGAACGCGAACTCCTCCGCGGTCTCACGAAGGCTCTCGAACCGCCCCGACTTGCCGCCGTGCCCTGCGCCCATGTTGGTCTTCAACAGCAGGACGTTGCCGTCGGTCTTGGTCGCGCGCAGCCGCGCGCACCATTTGGCCGGTTCCCAATAGGTGACACGGGGATCGGTCAGCCCCGCCGTGATCAGCAGCGGCGGATACGCCTGAGCACGCACGTTCTGGTACGGGCAATACTCCCGGATCAGGTCGAACGCCGCCTTGTCGGTGATCGGGTTGCCCCATTCGGGCCATTCCCCAGGCGTCAGCGGAAGCGTATCGTCGAGCATGGTGTTGAGCACATCGACGAACGGTACGTGCGCCGCGACCGCGCCGAACAGTTCGGGTGCCTCGTTTAAGCAGACGCCCATCAGTTCGCCACCCGCCGAGCCGCCCGCCGCACAGATCTTGCCAGCCGACGTGAACCCCGCCGCGATCAATCCGCGTCCGACGTCGACGAAATCGTTGAACGCGTTCCAGCGCTTGTCGAGCTTGCCGTCGAGTTGCCACTGCTGGCCCAGGTCGTCGCCGCCGCGGATGTGCGCGATGGCAAAGGCAAAACCGCGGTCAAGCAGGCTGATGCGCGATGTCGAAAAGCCCGGCGGAATGGCGATGCCGTAAGCGCCATAGCCATAAAGATAGAGCGGCCGCGTCCCGTCCTTTGGAAAGTCGGTGGCATAAACGACTGACACCGGAATTGCGGTGCCGTCGCGCGCGGTTACGGTCAGGCGTTCGGTCGCGTATTTCGCCTTGTCATAGCCGCTCGGAATGTCCTGCACCTTGAGCGTCGTGCGCGTTCCGCTTGCAAGCTCGTAATCCTCGACCAGCGACGGCGACACCATTGATTCATACGACAGGCGCAGGGTCTTCACGTCATACTCGGGATTCTCGTCGAGGCCCGCCGAATAGCTGCTTTCGGGAAAAGGAATCCGCTTGACCGACGATTCGTCGTACGCATGGATCTCGACCTGATCGAGCCCGTTTTCCCGCCCTTCGACCACGAAGAAATCGGCAAAGATGCTGACGTCGGTCAGGTAAAAATCGGGGCGCGGCGCAATCCGCTCGCGCCATTCGCCGGGCGCGTCGAGCAATGCGGTGACCAGCCGGAAGTTTGTGTCGGTGTCGTTGGTGACGATGAACAGCGTATCGTCGTGCGTCTCGACGTCGTATTCGACACCCGCCTTTCGGCCCCGCACCAGGATCGGCTCGGCAAGCGGGTTGCTTGCGGGAAGCAGCCGCACTTCGCTCGTCGTGTTGTCGCCGGTCGCGACTGCAATCCACTTGCGGTCGTGCGTCATGCCCGCGCCACATTGGAAACCGATGTCGCCCTCGTGATAAAGCGTCACGTCGTCGGCGACATCGCTTCCGACCCGGTGCAGCTTGACCGTGTCGATGCGCCACTGGTCGTTGACCTGTCCATAGACCAATGCGGTCGCATCGGCGTTCCAGACCAGCGCACCCATTGTCCCCGGAATGACATCGGGCAATTCCTCACC
>JANMKS010000424.1:0-5078 GCA_031372155.1 Sphingomonas sp. | reverse complement strand
CGACGATGTCATCCCGTTCAAGGACGGGCGCGAGGCGCATCGCGACTGGCTCGCGTGGTCGACGGTCACGCCGTTCGATACGCAACTCGACCTTGGCCAGTGCGTTGCCGCGATGCGCGAGCGCCTTCCAGCCGACACGTTGATCTGCAACGGAGCTGGAAACTTCAGCGGCTGGTGGCACCGGTATTGGCGCTACGCCGGCCCGGTTTGCCAGCTCGCACCGACTGCGGGTGCAATGGGGTACGGCGTTCCGGCGGCGGTTGCCGCGTCATTGCGCCATAAGGACAGGAAAGTCGTGGCGCTTGCCGGGGACGGCGACTTCCTGATGAACGGGCAGGAACTGGCGACCGCTGTCCAGCACGGCTGCGACATGCTCGTCATCCTTGTCGACAATGGCGGGTACGGGACGATCCGGATGCACCAGGAACGCGCATATCCGGAGCGCGTCAGCGGGACGGTGCTTCAGAATCCAGACTTTGCGGCGCTCGCCCGGGCATATGGCTGCTGGGCCGAAGCCGTTGAGACAACCGCCGAATTCGCCCCGGCGCTGGCGCGGGCGGTCAAGCAAAAGGGGGTCGCGCTTCTCCACTTGAAGACCGATATCGAGCGAATTTCACCAGGTACGACGATCAGCGCCATTCGGGCTGGATAGCAACACGGCCGCCCCTTTCGGGACGGCCGATCATGCTCTGCTCCAGGCGATCTCGATCAGATATTATCGCCGAGCGCACCCTTTATCGAGCCTTTGGCCTTCTGAAGGTCGCCCTTGGCTTCCTGAAGATCGCCTTCGGCACGCGTATCGGGATCGTCCGACTCGCGCTTAACCTTGCCGATCGCCTCGTTGACGGTGCCCTTGATCTTGTCGGTCAGTTCACCCATCGTCATTCTCCTTGTTTCAAGAGTTCAACGACTAACCTGAGTTCGGGTTCCTAGATCAGTCCCGCGAGCGGCGACGACGGGTCGGCATAGCGTCGCTTGCCCATGCGTCCGGCGCGGTAGGCAAGCCGCCCAGCCTCGACGCCCAGTCGCATGGCGCGTGCCATGGCGATGGGATCCTTCGCTTCGGCAATGGCCGTATTCATCAGGACACCGTCGCAGCCAAGCTCCATCGCGGCCGCCGCATCCGAAGCAGTCCCTACGCCCGCATCGACGAGGACGGGCACCTTGGCACCCTCTACGATGAGCCGGATCATCACCTGGTTCTGGATGCCCAGCCCTGAACCGATCGGCGCGCCCAGCGGCATGATCGCCACGGCACCCGCATCCTCGAGTCGCTTCGCCATGATGGGGTCGTCGGCGCAGTACACCATCGGCTCAAATCCTTCGTTGGCGAGGATTTCGGTGGCGCGCAGCGTTTCGATCATGTCGGGGTACAACGTCTTGGCCTCTCCCAGCACTTCGAGCTTCACGAGTTCCCAGCCACCGGCTTCGCGCGCGAGGCGCAGCGTCCGGATCGCCTCCTCGCCGGTGAAACATCCCGCCGTGTTCGGGAGGTAAGTGATCTTGCGCGGGTCGATGTAATCCATCAGCAGCGGCGCGTTGCGATCGCTGATGTTTACGCGCCGGACCGCGACCGTGACGATTTCCGCGCCCGAAGCCATCACGGCGGCGGCATTCTGCTCGAAATCCTTGTACTTGCCGGTGCCGACGATAAGCCGCGAGGTGAACGTGCGTCCCGCCACCGACCACGCGTCATGGGTCTCGTGATCGCCGCCGCCGACGAATGTCACGATCTCGATCTCGTCGCCGTCCTCGACCAGGACATTGGCCAGCGTCGAACGCGGCACGATCTCCAGGTTGCGTTCCACGGCAACCTTGGTGGGTTCAAGGCCGAGCTCGTTGGCAAGGTCGGCAAAGCTTATGCCTGCAAATGCCCGCCGGTGCTCGCCGTTTACCCTTATGCTGATCGTACCGTCCGCGGTCATGGTCTGCCTTTGCCTCGATCCTGTCACCCGCATATAGGGCGAGCGCGCACAATCGAAAGATCATCGATGCCCGTCGTCTTCGTTCTCAATGGCCCGAATCTCAACCTGCTCGGCACGCGCGAGCCCGACATATACGGGTCGGACACGCTCGATGATATTGCCGGTCGGCTCGAGGATCAGGCGCAAGCGCTTGGCCTCACGATCGACATGCGGCAATCCAATCACGAGGGGCATCTGATCGACTGGCTGCACGAGGCCAATGCGGTCGGGGCAAAGGCGGTGTTGCTCAACGCGGGCGGCCTCACCCACACTTCGATCGCTATTCACGACGCGATCAAGGCGGTCGAAGTACCCGTCATCGAGGTTCACCTGTCGGACCCGCACAAGCGCGAGGCATTCCGGCACTTCAGCTATGTCGGCATGGCGGCGCGTGAATGTATCGCGGGGCACGGCGCGGCGTCTTACACGCTCGCGCTGGACGTGGCGGCGAAGCTCTGACATTTGGGGCACGATCATGACGAGGGTTCCCAATGACCGATAAATCCGGCGCGATGCAGGTCGATGCCGCGCTCGTCCGCCAGCTTGCCGAGTTGCTTGACGAGACCAAGCTGACGGAGATCGAGGTGCAGGACGGCGAGCGCAAGATCAGGGTCGCGCGCAGTGTCACCGTGGCGGCACAGGCGCTCGCGCCTCAGGTGGCGGCCTTGGCTCCGGCAGCCGCTGAAGTCTCTCTCCCCCCCGTCGAAGCGGGACATCCGGTAAAGTCGCCGATGGTCGGCACAGTCTTTCTGGCCGCCGAACCCGGCGCAAAGCCGTTTGCGGGCTTGGGCGACACGGTGACGGAGGGACAGACCGTCGTCATCATCGAGGCGATGAAGGTGATGAACCCGATTGCAGCACCGAGAGCGGGAAAAGTCATCAAGATCTGCGTCGACAACGGTCAGCCGGTGGAGTTCGACCAGCCGTTGCTCGTCATCGAATGAGCATCGAAAAGCTGCTGATCGCAAACCGGGGCGAGATCGCGCTGCGCATCCACCGAGCGTGTCACGAAATGGGGATCAAGACAGTCGCGGTACACTCGACCGCTGACGCCGATGCAATGCACGTGCGGCTTGCCGACGAAGCGATCTGCATCGGCCCGCCGTCGGCGACCGACAGCTACCTCAACATCCCGGCGATTATTTCCGCAGCGGAAATCAGCGGTGCGGACGCGATCCACCCCGGCTATGGTTTTTTGAGCGAGAATGCGAAGTTTGCCGACATCGTCGAGGAACATGGCATCATCTTCGTCGGGCCAAAGCCCGAGCACATTCGCACGATGGGTGACAAGGTCGAGGCGAAGCGGACAGCAGGCAAGCTCGGCCTTCCTCTGGTGCCGGGCTCGGACGGCGCGGTGAGCGACCCGGTCGAGGCGCGCAGGATCGCCGGAGAGATCGGCTATCCTGTAATCGTAAAGGCGGCATCCGGCGGCGGCGGGCGCGGCATGAAAGTCGTGACGCGCGCCGAAGATCTGGAAACGCTCATGTCGCAAGCCGGGTCGGAAGCGAAAGCGGCATTCGGCGATGCGACCGTCTATATCGAAAAATACCTCGGCAACCCGCGCCACATTGAATTCCAGGTTTTCGGCGACGGCAACGGCAACGCCATCCATTTGGGCGAACGCGACTGCTCGCTGCAAAGGCGGCACCAGAAGGTGCTGGAGGAAGCGCCCTCCCCCGTCATCACGACGGCGGAGCGGATGCGAATGGGCGGCATCGTGTCCAAAGCGATGGCCGACATGGGCTATCGCGGCGCGGGTACGATCGAGTTCCTGTGGGAAGACGGCGAATTCTACTTCATCGAGATGAACACGCGACTTCAGGTCGAACATCCCGTGACCGAGATGATCACCGGTGTCGACCTTGTCCGCGAACAAATTCGCATCGCGGAAGGCAAGCCGCTCTCGGTCGCTCAGGAGGATCTCGAATTTCACGGCCATGCGATCGAGTGCCGCATCAACGCCGAGGATCCGAAGACCTTCGCCCCCTCACCCGGCCTCGTGAAAGGCTATCACGCGCCGGGCGGTATGCACGTCCGCATCGATAGCGGCCTGTACGCCGGCTACCGGATACCGCCCTAATACGACAGCATGATCGCCAAGCTGATCGGCTATGGCCGCACCCGCGAGGGCTGCATCATGCGCTTGCGACGCGCGCTTGAGGAAACCGTGATCGAAGGCGTGAAGACCACGATCCCGCTGCACCGTGCCCTGCTGAACGAGCCCGACATTCAGAACGGCGATTATACGATCAAGTGGCTCGAGGATTGGCTGGCGAAGGAGCCGGCTGCTTGATCATCGTCACGGGGACCGTTCTGTCTGAAAGCGAAACTTTTGACGAGGTTCTCAGGATCAGCGTCGAACACGTGCTGCGATCGCGACAGGAGCGCGGCTGTATCAGCCACGCCGTGCACCGCGACGTCGACGACCCGAAGCGGTTGCACTTTGTGGAACGGTGGGCCGATATCGATGCGCTGAAGGCCCATTTCGTTGTCCCGGCGTCACGCGCCTTCGGCAAAGCGCTTGCTGCACTCGCCGCCGAACCGCCCTCGATGACTGCCTATGATGCAACCGAGATCACGCTCAGTTGAGCGTACCGGCGATCCGTTCCGCCGTTGCGGACGACGCGGTTGCGATTGCGGCCATCTATGCACACCACGTCCTCCACGGCACGGCGACATTCGATAACAAGCCTCCCAACACGGCATTCTGGCTCGATAAGATCGCCGCGTTCGACCGCTGCGGGTGGCCGTTCATCGTCGCCACGGATGCAACGCACCTGCTCGGCTATGCCTGCGCGAGCCAGTTCCGCGACCGGCCAGCCTATTCGCGAACATGTGAAAACAGCATCTACGTGCAGGCAGGGCAGGAACGAAAGGGCATTGGGTACGCGCTGCTGGCCGCGCTCATCGAGCGGGCGACGGCGCGGGGTTTCAATGAGATGATCGCGGTCATCAGCGACGAAAGCGCCTCGGTTCCGTTGCATGCCAGCTTCGGCTTTCGCTACGCGGGACGGATGGAGCGGGTCGGCGAGAAATTCGGGCGCTTGATCGACACTGTTTACATGCAACGGACGCTGGGGGATCAACGCCGATGAAACGATTTGTGAAATGGTT
>JANMKS010000405.1:0-1533 GCA_031372155.1 Sphingomonas sp. | reverse complement strand
GTGACCGAGGCCGACGTCGTCAGCATGAACCGGCGCATGGCGATGGGCGGCGACACGTCGCTCAACGTCTCGATGAACGAAGATGGCGAGGGCCAGTGGCAGGACTGGCTCGCCGATGACAGTCCTCTTCAGGACGCCGAAATCGCCGACAGCCAGGAACGTGTGCATCGTCATGCCATGCTCGCCGAAGCTATGGACGACCTGAACGAGCGCGAGAAGCACATCCTGACCGAGCGCCGCCTCGCCGAAGAGCCCAAAACGCTTGAGGAATTGAGCCAGGTCTACGGCGTCAGCCGGGAACGCGTCCGTCAGATCGAAGTTCGCGCGTTCGACAAGCTGCAGAAGGCAATGATGCGGATCGCACAGGGCAACGGGACACTGGCGCTCGCGTGAGGCGACGTCGCATCGGCAAGCAACGCGGCCCTGCTTATCGCGTCGGCTGGTTCATCGGCCGCGCGATCGTCGGCTTTCTTGCTGGCTCGGTGATTTGGGTGCTCGCCTATCGCTTCGTTCCGCCGCCGATTACCTTTACGATGATCGGCGACATGTATCGCGGCGAAAGCATCAAGCGAGACTGGATGCCATTATCTGAAATTGCCCCTGGCATGGCTCGTGCCGCGATCGCCGCCGAGGATGCAAAATTTTGCGCGCACAGCGGCTTTGACCGCGATGCAATCGAATCGGCGATGCGACGCAACGCGCGCGGCGGGCGCATCCGCGGTGGATCGACAATTAGCCAGCAGACGGCGAAGAATGCGTTCCTTTGGCAAGGCGGCGGGTATCTCCGCAAAGGGCTGGAGGCGTGGTTCACCGTTCTCATCGAGAACTTGTGGGGCAAACGCCGCATCATGGAAGTCTATCTCAATATCGCCGAGACGGGCATCGCGACTTATGGTGTGAACGCGGGGTCACAACGCTATTTCGGTCATGACGCCAGCGCGTTGTCCAACACTGAGGCAGCGCGCATCGCCGCTGTGCTTCCGCTTCCCAAAAAGCGTGGTGCCGTGGTGCCGAAAGGTTTCACGCGGCGCTATGGCAACGCTATCGCTGCCCGCAGCAACGTCGTCGCTCGTGGTGCCCTCGACAGCTGTTTGCGTTAGAAAGGCAGCTTGAATCCTGGCGGTAGTGACATTCCTGCGGTCATCTTGCCCATTTCCTGTCCCGAAACGGCGTCGGCCTTCGTACGTGCGTCGTTGAATGCGGCGGTGACCAGGTCCTCGAGCATCGTCTTCTCGCCCGGTGAGAGCAAGCTTTCGTCGATGTCGATACCGATGATGCGGCCCTTGGCAGTTGCCTTCACCTTTACGAGGCCCCCGCCCGACGCGCCTTCGACCTCGATCGTGTCGAGGCTCGCTTGGGCCTTGGTCAACTCTTCCTGAACGTTCGCGGCCATTTTCAGAATTTCGTCGATCGATTTCATCGCGATATGCTCCGTCCCTCGGTCCAGCTCAACAGTTCGGCGCCTGGAAAGTTCTCCATTGCCGCAACAATCACCGGCTCGGCAAGGATTGCATCGCGCGCTGCCGCCTCACG
>JANMKS010000384.1:0-8839 GCA_031372155.1 Sphingomonas sp. | reverse complement strand
CGAATGCGCGCATCGGTGCCACGACCAAGCGTGCGAACAAGGCAATCGGTGGCGGCATCATCATCGCCGTTCTGGCGGCTGCCGCGGTCATCGCCGGCATCGTCATCGCTTCGGACAGCAATGACTCGCCGACGAGCGCCTAATCAAGACGATTTGTGAAAATGCCGGCCTTTCTGAATGGGAAGGTCGGCATTTTTGCGTCTGATGCTTTCGAGGCACGCGCGCACGCGCTGGGCGCATGATGGCTGAGATCCCGATGGAGCGGCCATGACCAACCGCAAGGTGCCGGGACTTCTCGGTGCCCCCGATCGTTTACCACTGCTTTTGATGGCGATCCTGCTTGCCACCTTGTGGCTGTCGGGCGGATCGTCGAGGCCTGAAGTGCCGTCGCAGTTGTTCGTGCGCGTGGTGAGCGTGGTCCTGGGGGCCGTCGCGGCCTACGCATTGTCGTCTCAGCAGGTCGGCAAGGTGCGCATTCCGCTGATCTTTGTTGTGACTTTCGCGGCGTTCCAGCTTGTTCAACTGATACCGCTCCCATTCGACTGGTGGACGTCTGTTCCTGGGCGCGCGAAGCTCGCGTCCACGCTGCGTGAAGCGGCAATCGAGCCGAGCTGGCGGCCCATAAGCCTTGCGCCCGACATGACGCTCAACGCCCTTGCCGCCTTGCTGGCACCCATCGCGGCTATCCTGATGATGGCAGCGATACCGAGATCGCGATACCGGATCGTGGTGCTGATGATCCTTGCTCTGGGGCTCACAAGCGGGCTGCTCGGGCTTATTCAGATCGCGACGGGTGCGTCGTCGCTCTATTTCTACCGGATCACCAACGTCGGGGCGGCGGTGGGTATTTTTGCCAATCGCAACCATGAGGCGGTCCTGCTTGCGGCAACATTTCCATTTATGGCGGCCGCGATTTCCGAGCGGCGCTTTTCAGCGGCAACCGGCGGGCAATTCGTCGTGGCAGGCGGAATCGCGCTGTTAATCATGATTCTTGTCATCGTGACCGGCTCCAGGGGCGGACTGATCGCCGCGGTGTTCGGAGCAGTGGGCGGATTTCTCATTCTTTCAGGCCGCAAGGCTGCTCCTTCCACAAGCGGTGCTCCCAAATTTAGCAAGCCTGCCGCGATCGTCATGGCCGCAGGAGCATTGGGCGCGGTCGTCGTAACATTGGTTGCTGCGCGCGCCGAGGCACTGCAGCGCCTGTTTTCCGAAGACGTGTCGCAGGAATTACGGCTGCGCCTTTTCTTCCCGCTGGTCGACATGGGTTGGAAATATTTTCCGTTCGGGTCGGGTTTCGGGTCGTTCGTCGACATCTTCAAGGTTCATGAGCGCCATTCGGATCTGGGCCTGGCGTACCTTAATCATGCGCACAACGACCTTCTGGAGTTTCTGATCGAAGGGGGCGTTTTCGCACTGGTGCTTGTTGCGGCCTTTGCCGTTTGGTGGGTACGACGTGGCTGGTCGGTCTGGTCGACCTCTTCCGACGGCGCGATGCAGCCTTATGCGCGGGCAGCAAGTATTGTCATCGGGATCCTGTTGCTGGCCTCGCTGTCGGACTATCCATTGCGGACACCGACGCTCGGTGTTCTGTTTGCTATTTGCGTCTGCATTCTGGAGGTCGGGGGCGATCGAGCCACGAGCCGTCAGTCAAGGGGCTCGCCTTCAATCGGTCAGTGAATTGCGCTGCCTTTACGAACTTGGTGCTTATGTCTAAAGGCATCGCACCCCGCACATTTATGGTGAGAGTTTTGCGTCAATACCTTGCAGCGCTTGTCCTGTCCGCTTGCGCCTTGAGCGGATGCGCTGGTCGTTCCGTCATCGGGGGCAGTTCGGACATCAAGGTCTCGACTGCAGCCGAAATGCCGCCGCCCAGTGACGTGGATCTTGTCGCGGGCGTTCGGCCCTATCTGATCGGGCCGTTCGACAAGCTGACGATCGATGTGTTCGGCATCGAGGAGTTGACCAAGCAAGAAGTGCAAGCCGACGCGAGCGGACGAATTTCGTTTCCACTTGCAGGCGTTATCGAAGCAGCGGGGCAGACCCCGCAACAGCTTGCCGCGACAATTTCACAGCGGCTTAAAGGCCAGTATGTTCGCGACCCTCAGGTTACGGTCAACCTGAAAGAGACCTTGAGCCAGCTCGTCACGGTCGACGGCGAAGTCAAGGAACCGGGGCTGTATCCGGTGGTCGGACGCATGACTCTGATGCGGGCGATCGCCACAGCGAAGGGCGTCGATGAAAATGCAAGACTGAGCCATGTCGTGGTGTTCCGGACAGTCGGCGGACAGCGGCTGGCCGGACTGTACAATCTGAAGGCTGTGCGGAACGGCGCAGCGAACGATCCCGAAATCTACGCCAATGACATTGTGGTCGTCGGGGATGACGCGGCGCGACGCATCTTCAAGGACGTGCTTCAGGTGTTGCCCGCCGTCACGACGCCGCTTGTCTACATTCTCACCAGAAACTGAGCCTCATGCTGCAATCTTTTCGTGACCAAAACCGCGGTTCGACCCTCGTGACAGCGTTGCCCGGCGCGGCGGGGCAAAGTGTTCAGGGACGCTTCGAGCTGCCGGTGCTGCTTCGTTACTGGCGAGTTGTCCGCCGGTGGCGCTGGGTGATTGCCTCTATCATTGTCGGTGCGATCCTGCTTGGCTTGATGGTGACGCTCTTGATGACGCCGCGCTACACAGCGACGGCTACGATCGAAATTTCGCGGCAGCAGGACAAGATCGTTCAGGTGCAGGACGTCCGTCCCGAAAGCAGTTCGGTCGACCTCGAATTTTATCAGACGCAATATGCCCTGCTGCAGGCGCGATCGCTTGCTGAAAAAGTGGTGGATCAACTCAAGATCGAGAACGATCCGAAGTTTTTCGACATGTTCGGCATCGAAGTCGAGGGTGTGGGAATGTTTTCCGACCGCACCGCAGCGCGCCTGAGCTCGAGCGGGCGTAACGAACGGCGCCGAAAAGCGATCGAGGCCCTGCTCGACCATGTCAGCATCTCACCCATTCGCGGGTCGCGCCTTGTCGACGTCAGCTTCACCAGCCCGGATGCCGGTTTTTCTGCCGCAGTGACCAATGCCTGGGTCCAGCAATTTATCGCAACGAACCTGGCTCGCCGTTTCGAAGCGACTGCTTACGCGCGCACGTTCCTCGAAGGGAGGCTCGAGCGGCTGCGGCAACGACTGGAAGAGTCGGAACGTCGATTGGTCGCATATGCCAGTGCGCAGCGGATTATCAGCGTCCCGGGCTCCGATCGATCGGGATCCGGCACGGACCGCCCGATCGTGGCGGAAAACTTGTCCGCGTTGAATGCAGCGCTTTCCGAAGCGACTGCAGATCGGATCAAGTCCGAGAGTCTGGTCGGATCGGCAGCGGGCGGTGCCAGCCCCGAGGCATTGCAGAACACGGCGATCGCGTCGATGCGCCAGCGCCGGGCCGAAGCAGCGGCCGACTATGCCAAGTTGCTGGTGCAGTTCGAGCCGCAATATCCCGCGGCAAAGGCGTTGGCCGATCAGGTGGCTTCGCTTGACCGTGCCATTGCACGCGAAGAAAAGCGTGTTCAGGGGTCTCTTGGAAGCAATTACCGCTCGGCGCTGGTCCGCGAGCAGACATTGAACACCCGGGTGGAATCCTTGAAGTCCGACCTTTTGGACCTCAAGCGCCGCAGCATCCAATACAATATATTCCAGCGTGACGCCGATACCAATCGGCAGCTGTATGATGGGCTGCTCCAGCGGTATAAGGAAATCGGCGTTGCCGGTGGCGTGGGAACGAACAATGTTTCCATCGTCGATACTGCGGAGATTCCGGAAAAACCGTCCAGCCCGAAAATATTGCTGAACCTGGTGATAGCTTTGCTGGCAGGGGTCGTCATCGCGGCGGCCGCGACTTTCGGACTCGAGCAAATCGACGAGACAATCAAGGATCCTGGCGAAGCAGCGCGCACGACCGGCCTCCCATTACTCGGTACAATACCCGTTGTGGCGAGCGGCGAGCCCGCAATCGAGCTGGCCGACCGCAAGTCGGCCCCTTCGGAAGCGTATTTGTCGCTTCAAACCAACCTTCAGTTCGCGACCGACCACGGCGTGCCGCGATCCTTGGCGATCACATCCACCCGACCTGGCGAAGGCAAATCCACGACCGCCTATGCCATTGCGCTGTCACTTGGGCGAACGGGCCGAACGGTCGTTCTGGTCGACTGCGACATGCGGTCGCCGTCGGTGCATACGCTTGCCGAGTTGCCGAACGACCGCGGCGTCAGTAGCTTCCTCGCAGGCGACGACAACTTGCAGGCGATGGTAAAGCGGCGGGACGCACTCGAGGTCGCGGTTCTCGTTGCCGGCGCGTGCCCGCCGAACGCCGCCGAACTGCTGTCCGGACCGCGGCTGCCCGCGATGATCAAGCAACTGCTCGACCACTTCGACCACGTGATCATCGACTCACCGCCTGTTGTCGGACTGGCCGATGCGCCGTTGATCGGTGGTCAGGTGGAAGGCGTGATCTATGTCGTTCAAGCCAATGGTGCGCGCGCGAGCCTGGTGCGAACCGCTATCGAGCGCCTTAGCAACGCCAGTACGCACATATTGGGGGCGGTCCTGACCAAGTTCGAAGCCAAGCAGGCACATTACGGTTATGGCTACGATTATGGCTATGGCTATGGAAATGCTGCGGTCGACACCAAAGGGACCTGAACACATGGTCACGCTATGAACGCGCGATTTGATTTCAGGAAAGCGATCGGGATCGCCGCCGCGGCGTCAATGCTGATCGCTTTCGCGGCAATCGTGTCGGTCGCGGGCATCACGCGCTATACAAATCCATCGCTGGCGTTGAAGGTGGCGCCGTGGGATGCGGTCGCGAATGCGGTGATTGCGGATCGCGATATCCAGGCCCAGCCGCTAAGCGTTTCGACGGCAAGCGTTGCCGATCACGCCAAAGCGGCCCTGGCGCGGTCTCCCTTGTCGCCGGTCGGCCTGCGCGTGCTTGGTTTCATTGCCGAAATCGAGGGGAAGCCTGCCCTGGCGAGGATGCGCCTGGAAGCATCGGCCGAGTTGAGCCGACGCGACCTGGGCACCCAACTCTGGCTGATCAATGCCGCAGTGGCACGGAACGACGTGCAGGGCGCTCTTGGCAACTTCGATACGGCGATGCGAACTTCACAACCGGGCCGTGTCATCCTGTTCCCCATCTTGGCAAGCGCGCTGGCGGACCCGGAATTCCGGCGGCCGATTGCCGATCTTCTCAGCAAGCAGCCGAACTGGGCACATGACTTCATCGTCGTTACCCTGCAGTCGGGAGAAGCCTCCGACGCAGTCGCCGACATTCTGCCGCGCATCCGGGTCGGACCCGCCAAGCAGGCGGACGATTTGAGCCAGATGGCCGTCGATCAACTTGTTCGAGAGCAAAAGTTCACGCAGGCGCGACGCCTTTTCTCTCGAACCTATGACGGAGTTCCTCCAACCACGGCTGTGTTCGACCCGGGGTTGACCGGCAAAAGGGGTCTGGTTCCGTTCGCCTGGACGTTCGCGACCGACGGTGCGCTTGGAGCAGAACCTGCAGCACGGGGCATAAACTATTCTGCTGACCGGGGACGGAGTGGCGAGGCTGCATCGCAGGTTCTGACACTTCCGCCCGGGCGGTATGTTCTATCGGTTACGGGCGCGCGGAGCGGAGACGGAAGCGCCGTCTGGTCGATTTCCTGCACAAACGTCCCGTCCGTCAAGATCGGTCGCATCGACCTTTCGGATCGACAGGGACCAAAGACCAAGGGCCAGGCTTTCATCGTTCCTGCCGCGGAGTGTGCGGGCCAAACCCTGCGGCTCGAGCTCGACGCCAATGAGGGCGGGGCAGGGATCAGCGGTAGTGTTGCCCAGGTGGCGGTCGCTCCCGCAGCGCTCTGACGATGCCCGCGCCACAGTATTCAAAGGTCAAACGCCTTGGCGACCTCACGGTTGCGCTGGTCTTGCTGATTGCGCTGTCTCCGCTGCTCGCCGTCCTCGCCATGCTTGTTCGGTTGAAGCTGGGTAGCCCCGTACTGTTCGTCCAATCCCGGCCAGGACAATTCGGGCGGCCGTTTCAACTCTTGAAATTCAGGACGATGCGCGACGGGCTCGACGATCAGGGGCAGGCGTTGCCCGATGCGGATCGCCTGACCAAGTTCGGTTCTGCACTGCGGGCGCTGAGCCTCGACGAACTGCCCGAGCTTTGGAACATCATGCGCGGAGAGATGAGCTTTGTCGGTCCGCGGCCGCTGCTGGTGCGCTACCTTCCGCTGTACAGCCCGGAGCAGTCGGAGCGGCATAATGTGCTGCCCGGCCTTACAGGCTGGGCGCAAATTCATGGTCGAAACGCCGTCGATTGGCCGCAACGACTCGAACTGGACCGGTGGTATGCAGCGCATTGCTCGGTGCGGCTCGACCTTCGCATTCTGATCAAAACGGTCGGTGTCGTCTTTCGACGCTCAGGAATCAATGCAGCGGACAGCGCGACGATGCCGCCGTTTCAGGGTGAGCGCTAAGTTTTAGATCTGAGGCAAATCGGCTTCTGCATTCGCCATACTGCGGCGGAACGCGGCGACCTTTTCTTCTCCTGTGACAAGGGTGTCGGTTCCGTTTTTCCAGGCTCTGACCGGCAGCCGACGACAGATGGCGTGATCCTCTTCGAAAACCTGACGATTAATGCGGACCGTGTCGGCAAAAAACGCTTCGAGAATGGCAGGTTTGATCCCCGGGGCGAGCCGCGACGTATAGAGGCGGCTGGCGAAATTCGCGCAGTTGGACACGCCAATCGGAAAGAAAGATTGCATCGAATATGAGTAGCCATAGGTCGAACTGATCATGGAAAAAGGAAACAGATAGAGGCTCATGTAGCCTTTGTGCTGAAACTCGAGTTGAAAAAGCTTTCCGATCCTGTCGAGCCCCCGCTTCATCGAAGCATCGTCAACTTCGGCAAACCAGAATGAGTTGTCGCCCGCGAACTCGTTGTGACCCGAAGTGAGTTTCAGTCTGGACAGAGTGTCAGGGTGAATCTGACCGATATGGTAAGGTTCCTGGGCGTTTTCGACCGCGACCTTCCAGTCGCAAGCGAAGGTGTAGCCGTTCCAGTCATGCCTGCGCGACCAATCTTGCGAAAGCGAGATCAGTCGCTCGTGCGTCGCGCCCAGTTGCTCCTCGATCGACTGCTGCGGGGACTTCGACGCAAAGAGCAGGTTTCCCACCCAGCAATGTTGCCACGTTGATAGGCCGGGCACCGGCGCATTGCCATCAAGCGCGCGCGCGGCACCACGAAACAATTTGCCACGTGCAAAGGACCAGCCGTGATACGGGCATACAAACCGTTGGGTGCCCGTGTCCCCTTCGAAGATTCGCGTTCCGCGGTGCGGGCAGAGATTGTCGAAAACGACGACACCCGCACCGTCGTTGAACGCCACAACCTCTTCGTCGCCGATATCGAACCGGACATAGTCGTTGGTCGATTCAAGTTCGGAACGGTGCGCCACAGGGTGCCAGTATCGGTCGATCAGATACTGATCGATCGGGGAAATCACAGAGTACGCGCGGGCGCAGCAAATACCGTCGTGCCAGGCTTCACAGAGCGTACTACGACTGCGCCCGCGCCAACCTTTGCATTCTCGCCGATGCGGACACCGGGAAGTATGCGCGACCCCGACCCTACGAATGCTCCTTCGCCGATCGATGCCGCTCCCATCACGTCGACTTGCGAACTGATCGTCGTGAAGTCGCCGATCACCGCATCATGACCGATACCCACAAGGCTGTTAATCATGCAAAAACGCCCCACCTTCGCGTCAGCCGCCACGTAACTGTTTGGGCCCAAGATCACGCCTTCACCAAGGGCCGCAGTGCGTGCGACAGTGCATGTCGGATGGACGAGTGCTGGCGTCGTTACGCCCAAGGGGAGCGTTGCAACAATGCGTGCGCGCACTGCCGGGTCGGCGATCGAGATGAGAATCTGATCGCCCGGTTCGAGACGCAAGGAGCCGATCGTGCCTGCGTACTGCAAATCATAATCGAACCCGTCCAGTGATGGTCCCGCATCGTCCACATAGATTGCCGGCAGTTGAAACGTGCCGCTCTTTGCAGCGTGTTCGGCCCAGCACATTATCTCGCGCCCGAACGCTCCGCCGCCGATCAATATGCTTTGCATCGCGTTCTCCACAACCAAAAGTGTCGGTTTTCCTTAGGCTTTGAAGGTAAGCCGCGCAACGGTTGCTACTGGTTTCACCCAATGTTACGGCGCCCGCGAGGCGTGATGGAACCGAGTATGAGCACGACGATCAGGTCGGGGGCGGCACCTGATTCGCGCGCAGTCGCTGCGCGGATTGCCGGTATCGCGACCCACTTTCCGAAAGGCACGCTGACAAACGACGATCTTGCCGGCGTGCAGGATTGGTCGGCCGAGAAAATTTTCGAAAAGACCGGAATTTCGTGTCGGCACATTGCCGCGACCGAGGAAACGGCGCTCGATCTTGCTGTCGAGGCGTGCAGATCGCTGTTCGACAATCATCCCGAGGCCGCCGACGCGGACTTTCTTATTTTCTGCACGCAGGCACCCGATTACATACTGCCGACATCCGCGTGCATCCTCCAGGATCGTCTGGGGCTCCCCAAGTCGATCGGTGCGCTCGACGTCAATCTGGGTTGTTCTGGCTTCGTGTACGGGTTGGCGCTTGCCACCGGATTGCTGGCGTCGAGTGCTGCCAAATCCGTCCTCCTCGTAACCGCGGACACATATTCGAAATTCATCAACGCGCGTGACCGAAGCACGCGAACTCTGTTCGGAGATGGTGCCGCTGCGACCCTGATCGTCGGCGACCA
>JANMKS010000370.1:0-1652 GCA_031372155.1 Sphingomonas sp. | reverse complement strand
CCTATCAACGATAAATCCGGCGCGTTCGAGCGCGCGGATCACCTGCGTCGCCGTGACCATCGGAAGCCGGGTCATGCGGCGACAGTCACCTGCTCGACCTTCGGAGCGACATCGTCTGGTATTGTTTCGCCGCGATCACGTCGGTAGCTGATCGCAAGCTCGATCGCTTCGCGAACATTGCCGAGAGCTTCTGCGTAAGTGTCTCCGCATGTCGCGACTTCCGGAAGCGCGGGCACACTGACATTGAATCCTCCCTCTTCGGCGGGTTCAAGGACGATGGAGTAGACGCGCGCGAGCGGAAGCATTTCAATGGCATTGGTCATAAGTGAAATATGCCCTTTGCCGCCGACCTGCGCAATCGCCTTCCCGGGCAATGGGGCCTGCATTCGCACGGCTCCAAGCGTACCGTGGAGCGGCCCAAAACTTTGGGACTTGCCTTCTGCTTGCTGAATAAGCAAATCGGATCAACTCAAGATCCAACCCGAACGCGAACGCACCCGATGTTCCCACTGTCCCACATGCTCAAGGCCTTCATCAAGGTCGGCCAGCTCACCGTGATCGACGCGGAAGGCCGCCGCCATGTCTTTGCGGGGGTGGCCCGTCGCGATGCGCCGTCCGTGACGATGCGCTTGAGTGATCGCAAGCTCTATCGCACGCTGTTTTTCAATCCCGAACTGCATGCGGGCGAAGCCTACATGGACGGGCGGATGGAGTTCGTCGAGGGCAGCACGGTCCGCGATTTTCTGACGCTGTTCTCGCTCAATCGCTATTCGCTCGGCTCGTATCCGCTGCAGAAGGCGATCGGGGCAGTGTCGCGGCGTTTGAAGCGCTTCCAGCAGGACAACCGCGTCGGCAAGGCGCAGCAGAACGTCGCGCACCACTATGATCTCGGCAACGATTTCTACAAATTATTCCTCGACGAGGGCATGCAGTATTCGTGCGCCTATTTCCAGTCGGACGACGATACGCTGGAGCAGGCGCAGCAGAATAAACTGCGGCTCATCGCATCCAAACTGGCACTGAAGCCCGGCCAGCGCGTGCTCGACATCGGCAGCGGCTGGGGCGACATGGCGCTCTATCTCGCGGGGGTTGCCGACGTCGACGTCACCGGCGTCACGCTGTCGAAGGAACAGCAGGCGCTTGCCACCGAAAAAGCGGCGAAACTCGGCTTGTCGTCACGCGTGCGGTTCGAGCTGCGCGATTATCGTGAACTGACCACCCGCTTCGACCGGATCGTGTCGGTCGGGATGTTCGAGCATGTCGGCGTGCACCACTACGGCGAGTATTTCGACAAGATCAAAAACCTGCTGGCCGACGATGGCGTGATGCTGCTGCACTCGATCGGCAAGATGAGCCCGCCCAGCACCGCCAGCCCGTGGCTGCGCAAGTACATATTCCCCGGCGCCTACTCGCCGGCGTTGTCGGAAGTGTTTCCGGTCGTCGAACGGCGGGGCTTGTGGGTGACCGATGTCGAGATACTCAGGCTGCACTATGCCAAGACGCTCAACCACTGGCACCGGCGCTTTGCCGCCAACAGGGCCAAGATCGCCGCCATGTACGACGAGCGCTTCTGCCGGATGTGGGAGTTCTACCTGATCAGCGCCGAAATGATGTTCGAGACTGGCAGCCAACACGTCTTCCACATGCAGATC
>JANMKS010000358.1:0-2088 GCA_031372155.1 Sphingomonas sp. | reverse complement strand
GTTCGGGGTCGATGCCGAGAGCGCGGCGGCGCTGGTGCGCGAAATCATCGCGGCGGGGGCCGAATGGCGTGGCTTTCATATCTTTGCAGGCAGTCAGGCGCTCGACAGCGACGCGATCTCCGCCGCGCAACTGGCCACGCTGTCGTTGGCAGCCAGGCTCGCCGACGCAGTCGGGGCATCGCCGCCGCTCGTCAATCTGGGGGGTGGCTTCGGCATCCCATATTTCGCAGGCGAGGTACCGGTCGATATCGTCAAGCTCGGCGCGCGCCTGGGGGAGGCGATCGCGCAGCGTGCTGAGAGCCTTTCGAGCACGCGGTTCGCGCTCGAGCTGGGGCGCTGGCTCGTGGGCGAATGCGGCGTTTACCTAACGCGCGTCGTCGACCGCAAAGTGAGCCGGGGCGAAACATTCCTCGTCACCGACGGCGGCTTGCATCATCAATTGGCGGCGAGCGGCAATTTCGGAACCGTGGTGCGCCGCAACTACCCGATTGCAGTCGCGGGGCGCTTCGGCGCGCCGGGCGAGGAGGTCGTGAGCGTCGTCGGCTGTCTGTGCACACCGCTCGACCGGCTCGGCGACCGGGTCTGGTTGCCACGCGCCGATGTGGGTGACGTCATCGCGATCTTCATGGCCGGTGCCTATGGAGCGACCGCGAGCCCGGCCGCTTTCCTGGGCCATCCGCCCGCGGCCGAAATCCTGAGCGGAGTCTAGCTAAACGCTATATTCACCTGTCGATGGCACAGCGGATGCGGCTTCGGTACGGTCTGAACAGGAAAGGTGCGACGTCTCATGCGTATTTCGGCGCTCTTGTCGGCAGCGGTCGCCGCTGTTCTTGCGCTCTCGGGCTGTGCTTCAGGATCGGGCGCGCCGCAGTTGCCGCCTGCCGCGTTCGTCGCTGGCGCGGACGTGCCGAGCGAGGCGTATATCATCGGCCCGCTCGATCAGTTGACGATCTTCGTCTGGCGCAACCCGGAGCTTGGCGCGAAAGTGCAGGTGCGGCCCGACGGTCGCATCACGACGCCGCTGATCGCCGACATGCCCGCCGTGGGGAAGACAGCGACGCAACTTGCCGCGGACATCACCACCGAACTGAAGCAGTATATAAACGCGCCGCGCGTCTCGGTTATCGTCGACAATTTCTCGGGCACCTTTTCGCAACAAGTCCGGATCGTCGGCGCAACCGAGAAGCCCGCGTCGATCCCGTATCGCGCCAACATGACGTTGCTCGACGCGATGATCGCGGTCGGCGGACTGAGCGAATTCGCCGCGGGTGATCGCGCACGCCTGATCCGAGCCGACCGGGCGACCGGCAAGCAGAAGGAATTCGCGCTGAGGCTCAACAAGTTGCTGAAACGCGGTGACTCCTCGGCAAACGTCCGGCTGGAGCCGGGTGACGTCATCATCATCCCCAGCAGCATGTTCTAGCCGGTCGTGACGGCGCTTTACGACGAATTGCTGATCGCGCTTCATTCGGTGTGGAAGCGTCGCTGGCTCGCGCTCGGTGTGGGCTGGGGTATCGCGCTCGCCGGCTGGCTCGTCATCAGCCTGATCCCAAACAAATATGAATCCGAAGCGCGCGTTTTGATCGACGGGCGCACGATGTTGTCGAACACCGTCGGGATGACGAGTTCCGACCGCCAGCAGGGCATCGAAGCGGTGCGCCAAACGCTGACATCGACCGTCACGCTGGAACGGGTCGTGCGTGCGACCAGCCTTGCATCGCAAGTGGCGAGCGACCGCGACGTGACCGAGCGCGCGATTGCGCTGTCCAAGGCGATCAAGGTGGTGGCCGAGCAGGACAATCTGTTCAAGATCGCCGCCACGTCGGGTGAGGACAACCTGTCGGATGCCGAGAACGCCGTGCTGGCGCGGCAGATCGTGACCAAACTCACCGACCTGTTCGTCGAGGGCAATGTGCTGGGCAACCGGGCGGAAACCGGGGAGACGCTGCGGTTCCTGAACGCGCAGCTGGACCTTCGCGCACGGCAACTTACCGAAGCCGAGGGGCGGCGCGGCGCATTCGAGCAGAAATACATGTCACTGTTGCCGGGGGTCGGAACGATTGCCGACCGCATCGCCGCTGCACGTAT
>JANMKS010000331.1:0-8745 GCA_031372155.1 Sphingomonas sp. | reverse complement strand
CGCTCGGCCTCGATGACAAGCGCGGTCAGCACCGATTGCGTCAGCGCCGCCTGCTCACGCCCTTCGAGCGGCCGGAACCCCGGTGCCAGCCCCGCCTCCAGCGGAAAGCCCGCGAGCAAAGTCTGGCAGAAGGCGTGGATTGTCATGATCCGAAGGCCACCCCCGCGCGATTCGAGCACGCGTGCGAAAAGTGTCCGGGCGACCTCGACGCACTCGGGTCCGAAATTCTCGTCAAGCGCCCGCAATTCCCCCGCAAGGTCGGCGCTTTTCAGGCGCACCCAATGCGCCAGCCGCTGGTGCACGCGCTCGGCCATCTCCGCCGCGCCCGCCTTGGTGAATGTCAGGCACAGGATCGCATCGGGCTTCACCCCGCGCAGCAGCAGCCGGAGCACGCGCGCTGTCAGCACATAGGTCTTGCCCGTACCCGCCGACGCCGACAGCCACACCAGCGCCTCGGGGTCGGACGCCTCACGCTGTTCCCCGCGGAGAATTGCATGCGGTTTGAGGCGCTTAGCGGCCATACCATTCCCCCAGCCGCATCAGCTGATCGTAATCGCCATAGGGCGCATATTCGGGATGCAGCTTGGCGACGAACGCTTCGTCCCCCGTCAGCCAGCGCAGCACGGCGCCCTCGAAGTGCCGCGCCGACGCCTCGACGAAATTGTCGGGTGTCAGGTCGGTCGTCTTGCCGCCCACCGGCGAGCTGCGTTTCCCGAACCCGCCCTTGTCGTTTTTCCTGACCGTCCAATACTCGAACACGCCCGGCTTGCCCGCAATCCCTCCAAAACCGCCACGATCGGCGATCAACCCAAGCAATCCGAGCTGCATGGAAAAGCCCGCCGCGACCGCTTTTACCGACGGCGGCGACCCGGTCTTGTAATCGACGATCGCAAGCGCACCGTCCTCGCGATCGATCCTGTCCGCCACGCCTTTCAGTTTCACCCCGGCAAAGTCGATCGCACCCGCGACTTCGCTGCCGATGACGGTCCGCCGCCTGACGCTGTCGCTCGCCACCTGATCGGCGATCCACTGCATCGCCTCGGTCAGGCGCGGTTGCCACAGCGCGCGGAGCAGCGGGTGCGTCCCCGGCTCGGCGAACAGCGCCTCGACGCGCGCGAAAAGCTTGTCGGGATCGAGCGCATCCTCGCGGAACCACGCGTCGAAGATCGCGTGGATCGTCGTTCCGCGCCACGCCGCTTCGGGATCGGCGTCGATGGCATCGAGCTGGCTGACGCGCAGCATCCGCCGCGCATAGAAAGCGAACGGATCGGCCTTCAGCCGGTCGACCTCGGTCACAGAGATTTCGCGCGGCCGCTTCGCCCTCGGCGGCGACGGCGCGGGCCGCGTGCGAAGGTTGGCGCGCCCCTGATGAGCGTCGATCGCGCTCGCCAGCGTCACCATATTGTCATCGCGCTCGATCCCCTCCAGCATCGCCTCCAGCCGGAGCACGAAGCGCGAGGCGATCGTCGGCGAGCGTGCGTCACGCTTTGCCCGCGTCAGCAGCACCTCGCGACCGCCCAGCGCCGTCGCCAGGTCGTGCGCCGCAAGTCCCACGCGCCGGTCGAGCCCGCCCAGCCCCAGTTCCTGCCGGACCTTGGGCGCAAGCCACGGATCGGGCGAAGGGCTCGCGGGCCAGACGCCTTCGTTCAACCCGCCCAGCACGAGCAGGTCAGACGATTGCAGCCGCGCCTCGAGCAAGCCCCAGATGCTGATGCGTGGGTGCCCCCCCTGCGGCGGCCGCACTGCGACCTCGCCCAGCAATTGCTGCATCATCGGCGCAAGCGCATCGGCATCGGTGTCGAGCATCCCCTCGCCGACCGCACCCGACACGTCGCCAAACAGCTGCGACGCCGCTCGTCCCGCCGCGCCCTGCCACGCCGCATCTCCTGCCAGGACGTCGATCGTCGCGCGCACTGCTTCGATCAGGCCGTCAAGCACCGGATGCGATGCCGCGAACGCCCGTTCGAGGCTTTCAAACAAGGGAGCGATCTCGCGCCACCAGCTTTCGGCCGCCGCACGAATCGGTCGTGTTCGCCTGTCGCCGCCGGCCAGGAACCCCGCCAGCCCTGACAGCCCCGGTGCGGGCCGTGGCCCCCGGAGCGCCAGGTCGAGCGTCCGCGCCCCTGCCAGCCAGTCGAGCCGCGCCTCGCCTGCGCGGACGAGCGGATGCTTGAGCAGTGCAAGCAGCGCAACGGGCGCAAATCGCGACGTGGCGACCTCGATCACGGCAAGGATCAGTGTCCCGGTCGGCATCACCGACAGCGCGCGCCCCGCCGAATCGTCGGCCGCTATGCCCCAACGCCGAAGATGCGCCCCGACGCGTTCCGCCAGCGCGCGGTCAGGCGTGACGAGCGCGGCGGTCCGCCCCGGCGTTTCCAGCGCCTCGCGAAGCGCGATCGCAATACCTTGCGCCTCGTCGGCTGGGGTCGCAAACTCCGACAGCCGCACGCCGGGCAAGCGCCGCTGCTGCGAAGGGAGCATGTTCCACTTGCCCGTAAAGCTGGCCGGGGCAAATGCGTTCGAAACCGCCCGCGCGCGAACCGCCAGCCGCGCCTTGCCGTCGCCCCACCGCCAGCGCGCGACGTCGCTCCGCGCAACGTTCATGCGGTCGAGCAACAGCCGCAGATGATGCTGCGGGTGGCTTTCGATAGGGCCGACGGCAATCGCGTCCCATTCCTCTTCGGGGCTGGCAAGGTCGACGCCGGGCAGCACGACCATGCCGTTCGGCATCCGCGCCACTGTCCTCAGCAACTCCGCAACTGCCAGCGCCGACGTCGTGATGCCCGCCGCGACGACGAAGCTCTCGGCCGGAGCCTCGCTCCATGCCGTCGCCTGTCGCCGCAACAGGATGTTGCGCCGTTCGACGAGGTCGATCCGGCCCAACCGCTTCAGTTCCTCCGGCCAGCGATCGAGCAACATTGCGATCAGGTCCAACGACTTCTGCCAATGGATCGACAGATCGGGCCCGATGTCGAGGTTCCTTAACCCCCTCGGGTCGATGTCCTCGGCAAGCAGCGCATCGAGCGTCGCGGCAAGTTCGGTCGCCAGCCGCAGCGCCTCCGCCGCATCGGTCCGCGTTCCGGTCTCAGCGCGCGCCTGCTGCACCAGTCGCGCCAGCACGAAGCGTCGCACCATCGGACCGACTGCCTGCTGCACCGGCGGCGCATCGGCCGGATCAAGCGCGACGCTCATCGCATCGCCGCCGACATCGCCAATGGGGACGAGGCGCGGCAGCAGCAATCCCGGTTCTGCACGCCGCACAAAGGCATCGGTGATTGCACGCACCGCGCGGTTGTTCGGGACCAGGACTGTTCCGCGCGCCAGCCCCATCGGATCGCGCCCGTGCATCGCCATCAAGCCGTTGACCAGCGCATCTGCAAAGTTCCGATGCACCGGGATCGTGAAAACTTTCGGTCCCGCTCGCCCTGAGCCTGTCGAAGGGTCAGGCATCCGCGAGGATCGATTCCGCCTGTTGCACCGCGCCGGGCGTTCCCACGTCGAACCACATCCCCTGATGGACCACGCCGTAAGCGCGCCCGCTTTCGATTGCGCGGTCCCAGAAGACGTTGGTCGAAAACGACTGTGCAGGCGGGTCGACGATCAGCCGCTTCGACAGCATCTGCAATCCGGTCCATACGAACGGCGCGATCCGGTTGGCCTTGCGGCGGCTGATGCGCCCGACGGCGTCCATGTGGAAATCGCCGCGCCCGCTGTGGCAGTTTGCGCGCGCCTGCGGCACCATCAGCAACAGCGCGTCCATCTTGGTGTCATCCCAACGTTCGGCCAGCACCGAAAAGGCGTCGGTCGGGCCGTCGATCCAAAGATTGTCGCTGTTTACCGCCAGGAAGGGATCGACGTCGATCAGCGGCAGCGCCCGGATGAGGCCGCCTCCCGTCTCCAGCAACGCATCGCGCTCATCGGAAATCACGATCTCCATCCCGTGATGATGGCGCCGCACATGCGCTTCCAGCGCGTCGGCGAGATAATGCGCATTGACGACCGCGCGCTTCACGCCCGCCGCCGCCAGCCGGTCGAGCGCATGATCGATCAACGCCTTGCCCGCGACTTCAACGAGCGGCTTGGGCCGGGTCGCGGTCAGCGGCCGCATGCGCTTGCCCAGCCCGGCCGCCATCAGCATCGCCGTCGCTGGAACCCGCTTGCTCCGGCTGATCGACAAGGAAAGCGGACGGTTCATGCCGCGCGCGTCCACGCCGGTGTCCGCGCTTCACCAGGGACGTTTGCCTCGAACCACGCGCGTACGGGGGCAAGCGCGGGGTGCGAAAGGTCGCGTTCGAGCAATCCCCACATGCGCGGCTGGAACTGGCGGTAATGCGGCTTCCCGTCGCGCTTCCACAAGCGGACGAACAGCCCCAGGATGCGGGTGTTCCGCTGCGCCCCCAATGCCCAATATGCTCGCTCGAACGCCGCGTTCCGGCCCGTTGCCGCCATGTAGTGCGACAGCATGCGTCGCTCGATCCCGGGCGAAACATCGCGCCGCGCATCTTCCAGCATCGATACCAGGTCATAGGCCGGGTGGCCGACGCGCGCGTCCTGAAAATCGAGCAGGCCGTATGCCGCCACGCCCGCCCCGTCGATCAGCATGATGTTCTCGGCGTGATAATCGCGCAATTCGGTAACCCATTCGGTGCCGTCATCATCAAGGGGCGCAAGCACCTCGCGCCACGCCTCGACGAACCTCGCCTCGTCCGTCGCCAGTCCCAGATGCGGGCAGTACCACTGCGTGAACAACTGGACCTCGTCGATCCACGCCTCGATGCCGTGGCGCGGCAATGGCGGCGGCGCGTGGCCGTGCAGGGCGATCAGCACATCGACGACGCCGCGATATACGCTTTCTTCCAGGGCGGGATCGGCATCGACCGCCTCGCGCATCCGCCGGTCGCTGAAATCCTCGATCAGCAACAGCCCGGCATCCAGGTTCCGGGCCAGAAGCTGCGGTGCCCGCAATCCGATCGTTATCAGGTGGTCGGCAATCGCGACGAACGGCCGCGGGTCCTCGTGCGGCGGCGGCGCATCCATGAGGACCGCACATCGCGCGCCGTCCGTGACCCGAAAATACCGCCGGAACGACGCATCGCCCGCAAGCGGCGTAATGTCGGCACCATCCCACCCTGCCTCCGCAAGGAACGCAGCGGCCGCGTCAGGTGGAGTCATTTCGGAAACGGCCATCGCGTTTCCCAAGACGGCGGCACCGTGGCTGTCAAGCGCCGCCCCGACCCCTCTACCGCCAGATCGATGTGCAACGCATGCCGCCACAACATGTCGCCCAGCCGCTCGGGCCATTCGATCAGCAAGGCCGTGTCGCTGAGCGCGTCGTCGAGCCCCAGTTCCTCGAACTCGCGCGCGCGTTCCACCCGGTACAGGTCGACATGCCAGGCCGGGATGCGCGTGGCGGGCGGCGCATAGGGAATGACGATGCCGAATGTCGGACTCGGCACATCGCCTGCAAAGCCCAACGCGCCGATGATGCCGCGCGCCATGCTCGTCTTGCCCGCTCCCAGCGGACCCGACAGCGCGACGACGTCGCCGGTGCAAAGCACGATGCCCAGCGTCGCCCCTGCGGTCCGTGTCGCCTCCTCGTCGGCCAGCCACATCAGCGTGGCAATTCGATCTTGATCGCGGTGCCCTCGCCCGGTTCGGATATCACGGTCATGACGCCGCCATGCGCTTCGACGACTTGCCGCGCGAGGTGAATGCCGCCTGTCGTCTTGCCGCCCGCGAACCGGTCCAGCGCGCCCGGCTCCGCGTCCAACTGCATCCCCGGCCCGTTATCGGAAACCGCGATCAGCGCACCTGCGCCCGACCCGCTTCCGTGGAGCAGGATGCGTCCGCCTTCGGGGGTATAGCGGATTGCATTGTCGAGCAGTCGCCCCACGCTCTCACGCAATCTGCGGGCATCGCCTTCGACCCGGCCTACGCCGACATCCAGGTCGGTGACGAACTCCTGCCGCTTGGCCTCGGCGGCGGGGCGATGTTCGGCGACAAGCGTATCGAGGATCTGCACAAGGTCGACGGTCTCACGATCGACCGCGAGCAGGTCAGCGTCGGCCTGCGTAAGTTGCAGCACGTCGTCGACCAGCGTGCCGAGCCTCCCGACCGAATCGAGGATCGCCTTGGTGTAGTCGCGCGCCGTCTCGCTCAGGTCGCCGGCGTAGCCCTTGTCGAGCATTTCGGCGAAACCGCCGATCGTCGTCAGCGGGGTACGCAATTCATAGCTCATGTTGGCAACGAAGGCGGTCTTTACCTTGTCGGCGGCGATCAGGGCATCGGCGCGGTCGCGCAGCGCGCGCTCGATCCGGCGGCTGTCGGTAATGTCGAGCATCGTGAACAGCGCGTTTCCGTCGGGCAAAGGCACCGCCGCGAATTCGAAATGCCGCCCATCCTTGAACGCCACCCGCCCGCCGCGCGACGTCCGCTCGACTGTCGCCGCGCGGACCAGTTCACGAATCAGTGCGGCACGCTGCGGATTGGTCAGCCGTGCCCCGGCCGCTTCGGCAAGCGCGTCGACGCGCGGATGCGACGCCAGCAGCGCCTCGTCAAAGCCCCAGACGTCGCGGAACTTGTTGTTCCACAAGTGCAGGCGGCCGTCGGACGCAAAGACGCCGATCGCCTCGAACAGATTGTCGAACGTCGCCTCGCGCACCCGCAACAGCGTGTCGCGCGCACTCGCCAGCTGAATCTGCTCGGTCCGGTCCTCGAACACCAGGAGCAGCCCGCCATCGGGCAGCGGTTGTGCCAGCACGCGGAGGTGCGCGCCGCCGGGAAGCAGCCACGCTTCCTCCTCCGCACCCGCGACCGCCGTGAACCACTGCCGCCGCTCGGCTTTCCACGCAGGAAAGTCGCGCGCTTCGGGGACGCGTCCGGTCTCGCGCATCCGCTCGAGCACACGGTCGAACTCGGGCCGGTCGCTGATCCATTCGCTCTTGATGTTGAACATGCGCTGGAACGGCAGGTTGCAGAATTCCAGGCTGCGGTCGGCGGAGAATTGCGCGACACCTGCCGACAGCCGGTCGAGCGTATCGCGCTGCGTGTCGGCAAAGCGCCGTATCGCCAGACGCGCCCGGTCCAGCTCGTCATTGTCGAGCGCATATCCGGCCACGCCCGACGTGCCCAGCGGCACATCGACGACGCGCATCGAACGGCGCTGTCCGTTGATCGTAGCGGGGACATCGCGCGCGCTGATTTCGCCTGCGTCGCGCGCGGCGGCGGCGGCGGCCATCGGGGAAAGCCCCCGCCCCGTCTCGACCAGCTCGACGCCGCGCCCGACAACCTCCTCGGCGTCGGTCGCATCGACCGCCTCGACATAGGCGCGATTGACCAGCGTCAGGCGCAGGTCCGGGCCGCGGTGCCACATCGGGATCGGTGCCGCCTCGATCAGCCGCGACAGCGCTTCGAACGCGCGCGTCAGGCGGTCGACCTCGTGCCCCAGCCTGCCGATCTCCGCCTGGCTCTCGGTTGCGTCGAACACCCAGATGATGACTGCGCCGCGCGCGCCCAGCCCGCCTGTCGCCGGTCCTCCGCGCAACAACAGCGTCCGCTTCGATCCGACGGCGCGCACCGGCATCGTGAAGGTACGGCCCGTTTTCTGCGCGGTTCCCGCTTCGGCGGCGAGCGCGGCCGCGTCGTCCGCGCTCAGCCCGCCCTCGTTCTGTTCGAAATCGGCAAGAAACGCCGGAACCCGCGCCAGCCCCAGCCAGTCCGCAAGCCGCGGCGACGCCTCGATTCGGCCGTCCTGCCGGATGAGCATCGGGACGGCCGGTGCCGACGCGATCAATGCCGACAACCGATCGGCCTGCTCGGTGGAAGACACCGCGCGCCGCCGCATGCGAACACCCGAGATCACCGCCCACGCCGCCGCGACCAGCCACAGCGCAAGCACGACGCCGAGGATCGCCGCCTGCGTCGTCGTCAGCGTCAGCATGTCGGGAACCGGCGATCCATTACGTTCGCCTTAGAGGCACCAACCCACCACCGTCACCCTGAACTTGTTTCAGGGTCCACTTTTCCGCGCGTGGCCTGCGCGTGTGGCAAGGGCGGATGCCGAAACGGGTTCGGCATGACGGCAAAGAGCGTGACCTAATACCGGTAATGATCGGGCTTGAACGGCCCCTCGGTGCTGACCCCGATGTAGCCGGCCTGCTTGTCGGTCAGCTTGGTGAGCTTCACACCCAGTTTTTCCAGGTGCAGCGTCGCCACCTTTTCGTCGAGGTGCTTGGGCAGGACGTAGACCTGGTTCTGGTAATTCTCACCCTTGGTCCAAAGCTCGATCTGCGCCAGCACCTGGTTGGTGAAGCTCGCCGACATCACGAACGAAGGGTGGCCCGTGGCGCAACCAAGGTTCACGAGGCGACCCTTGGCCAGCACGATGATCTGCTTGCCGTCCGGAAATTCGACAAGGTCGGTGCCCGGCTTCACTTCGGTCCACTTGTAGTTGGACAGCGCCGCAATCTGGATTTCCGAATCGAAGTGGCCGATGTTGCAGACGATGCTCATCGGCTTCATCGCCTTCATGTGATCGGCGGTGATGACGTCGGCATTGCCCGTCGCGGTGCAGAAGATATCCGCGCGTGTCACCGCTTCCTCCATCGTCACGACTTCAAAGCCTTCCATCGCCGCCTGCAACGCACAGATCGGGTCGACCTCGGTGACCATCACGCGCGCGCCGCCGTTGCGGAGCGACTGCGCCGAACCCTTGCCGACATCGCCGAAGCCCGCAACGCAGGCGAC
>JANMKS010000329.1:0-2834 GCA_031372155.1 Sphingomonas sp. | reverse complement strand
CGTGAGTATCGAGGCGGCCGGTCGGGATTGAGTCGCAGCAAGAATTCAGCCACCTCAGGCGCCGTTTGGAAACGCCATCCGCTGGCCAGCGCCACCAGCCGCACACCCCGATGCTGCCAATCATCGCGAATCTCATCGAGCACGGCAGCCACCCGTTCGGCCGAAAGCTCGTCGTCGAACAGACGGCACAACTCGGCAACCGCCAGGGGCTGATGCGCGCTCAAAAGCGCGGCTTCAATAACGATTTTTGCTTGTGCGAATTCCATCCGCCGGTCGACTCGCAGTTACCCACGAACCGTTCAGGTCAATTAATGACGATGCATCTCAGGGAATTGGGTTGCGGGGGCAGGATTTGAACCTGCGACCTTCGGGTTATGAGCCCGACGAGCTGCCAGACTGCTCCACCCCGCGACTGAACCCCTAAGTATATACGACATTGCCCGGAAGCGCTCAAACTGCGCTGGTACACTGAACTTTGACGCATTTTTGGGGTGTTGCGGCATGAATTTTTGCTCGAACTGCGCTCACCCTGTGAGCCTGACAATACCACCAGGCGATAACCGTGCGCGTTATTGTTGCTCGGGTTGCAATGCGATTCATTATCAAAATCCGCGCGCCGTCGTCGGCACTGTGCCGGTAATGGGTCAACAGGTGTTGCTCTGCAAACGTGCGATCGAACTGCGCTATGGTTTCTGGACCTTGCCAGCCGGGTTTATGGAAAACGGTGAAACAACCGGCGAAGGCGCGAGTCGCGAGACGCTCGAAGAGGCTGGTGCCAGAATCGAGTTGCAGGGACTTTATTCCATTATCGATGTGCCGCATGTCGATCAAATCCACCTGTTCTTTCGGGCCCGCCTGCTCAATACGGACTTCGATCCCGGCACCGAGAGTCTCGAGGTCAAGCTATTCGACGAATCTGAGATACCTTGGGGCGACCTGGCCTTTCGAACGGTCGCTCAAACCTTGCGATGGTATTTTGAAGATCGTGCGGCGAGTGTGCCAGCCTACGCATTGCGCACCACCAGCTTGCGTATTGATCGCAAGCCCTAGGAGTCCGCGCGGCAGAGCGCCCGCGTTGACGAAGATGCGAGAGAATAGCGTACATGAACACAAGCTATGTTTCGTATGATCCCGAGCAACAATTTTTGTTGCCCCCGTCCTTGCAAGAGTGGCTGCCGCAGGGGCATCTGGCCTATTTCGTGAGCGACACGGTTGATGCGCTGGATCTGTCGGCGTTTCACGCGAAGTACGCCAAGGGCGGGCCGCGCAATCAGCCGTTTCATCCGGCGATGATGGTGAAGGTTCTGGTCTATGGCTATGCCACCGGGGTGTTCTCTTCGCGCAAGCAGGCCCGTAAGCTGCATGAAGACGTGGCCTTTCGGGTGCTGGGGGCGGGCAACTTCCCGGCGCACCGCACGCTGAGCGACTTTCGGGCATTTCACCTGAATGAGCTCTCGGAGCTGTTTGTGCAGGTGGTCAAGCTGGCGCGCGAGTGCGGTTTGGTCAAGCTTGGCACGGTCGCGGTGGATGGTACCAAGGTGAAGGCCAATGCGAGCCGGCACAAGGCGATGAGCTACCAGCGGATGGTGAAATCCGAGGCCGAGCTGAAGGCGCAGATCGCAGCACTGCTCGATCGTGCGAAGGCGGCCGATGCCACCGAGCGCAACGAGCCCGAGTTGGATATTCCGGCCGAGATCGAACGGCGCGAGGCCCGCAAGGCGACGATCGAGGCGGCCAAGGCGCGGCTCGAGGCGCGCCAGCGCGAAGCGGATAGCGCACGCGGACGCAGCGAGGGCGATGAGCGGCGCCCGCGTCACCCCGATGGCACGCCGAAGCGCGGGCGAGCGTTCAAGCGCGAATTCGGGGTGCCCAAAGACGATGCCCAAGAGAGCTTCACCGACCCGGACAGCCGGATCATGAAACACGGCAACGGCGCGTTCGAACAAAGCTTTAACGGGCACACGGCGGTCGATGCGCACAAGCACATCATTGTGGCGGCCGAACTGAGCCAGAACGCGGCCGACAGCGACCGGCTGCCGGTACTGCTCAATGCCGTGAAGGCCAACCTGAATGCGTTGCCCGAGCAGACGCTGGCCGATGCGGGATTCCGCAGCGAGGCGATCTTCGAGCAACTGGCCGATGTCCAGACAGACCTGATCGTGGCGCTCGGGCGAGAGGGACGCGAGGACACGTGCTTGGATGCGCACAAGTACCCGCGCACGGTGGCGATGGCGGCGCGATTGCAAACCGATGCGGTGAAAGATGCCTACCGAAAGCGCAAGCACATCGTGGAGCCACCGAATGGCTGGATCAAGTCGGTGCTGGGGTTCCGGCAATTCAGTATGCGGGGGTACGACAAGTGCAAAGCCGAGTTCAAGCTGGTGTGCATGGCGCTGAATCTGAGGCGAATGGCGTACTTGTGAACCAAACCCCAACGCAAAACCTCGTGCGTCGTGTTCAAGGCCGCAGCAAAACCCGAAATTCGAACTCAAACCACCATCACGGTGTACCCCACGAGCCTCGTACCAGCGATCCAGATCGTGTGCTGACGCCATCTATGTCATTGCCACGCGTCTGCCGCGCGGACTCCTAGTGATGATTTTGTTTCTTGAGAGCCCAATAAACTGCATCAAGTCAGCCTCGCCGATCGCGATACGCCACCGCAATTAATGTTTCGCCGACCCAAACTTCGATGGATTGCCGCCGACGAACCGTTACCGGCTGCACAGTCAGCGCTGCGCGAACCCGATGGACTGGTTGCTGCCGGATCAGACCTGTCGGCCGATCGCCTATTCGAAGCTTATCGCAAGGGCATCTTCCCTTGGTACAGCGAC